>DASWYX010000476.1:0-14350 GCA_036404755.1 Pseudoduganella sp. | reverse complement strand
AAGAGGAAGACCACTGCGCTGGCCAGGCTGCCGATGATCAGGATAAACGCGACGGCAACGAAGTATTTCATATTATTCAGCCAGAATCAGGTATCAAGGTCCCCATTGTAATGCCTAGCTTCCGCTTCAAGCCCCTTCCTTTCATCGCCATGCTGCTGCTGGTCGCCGTCGGCGTTGCGGCGGGCCGCTGGCAGACAGGCCGCGCGCATGAAAAGGAAGCCTTGTCGGCGAAACTGGCGGCCGGCGCCGCCGCTGCGCCGCTGGAGCTGGGTGCCGCGCCCGCCCGCGCCGAAGCGCTGGAATTCCGCCGGCTGCGCCTGAGCGGGGAATGGGTCGCCAGCTGGCCCTTGTACCTGGACAACCGCCCCTACCAGGGCCGCGCCGGTTTCTACCTGCTGATGCCCTTCAGGCTGGCCGGCAGCGACATGCATGTGCTGGTGGCGCGCGGCTGGCTGCCGCGCGACGTGGCCGACCGCAGCAAGCTGCCGCAGGTGCACACGCCGTCCGGCACCGTCACTATCGAAGGCACGGCGCGCCTGAACGCGGGCCATGTGATGCAACTGGGCGAAGTGAAGCTGGCGCCCGGCGCCATCGTGCAGAATGCCGACGCGGCCGCCGTGGCGGCGGCCAGCGGGCTGGCATTCCAGCCGGTCATGCTGGAACAAACCTCGCAGGACCTCCCCGCCGGCGCCGCACCGCAGGGCAGCACGGCGCTAGTGCGCGACAGGTCCGCGCCCTCGCTGGGCATCGACAAACACCGCGGCTACGCCTTCCAGTGGTATGCACTGGCGGCGATGGCCTTCCTTTTCTATGTTTTCACCGGATTCAAGAAACGTGGACAGCAATAACCAAGACTCCCGCCAGCGCAGCGGCCGCATGAAAATGCTGGCGGTGCTGGCCGTATGCGCCGCACCGATCGCCGCTTCTTACTTCACCTATTACGTGATCAAGCCGGAAGGCCGCAACAACTACGGCGCCCTGATCGACCCGCGCCAGTATCCGATCCCGGCGATGGCCAGCAAACAGCTGGACGGCACGCCCGCGCGCCTGGAAGACTACAAGGGCAAGTGGATCATGCTGAAGGTGGGCGGCTCCGACTGCCAGCAGGAATGCCAGGACATGCTGTTCGCCATGCGCCAGCTGCGCACCATGCAGGGCAAGGAAATGGAGCGCATCGAGCGCGTCTGGCTGATCACCGACGAGCAGCCGCTGGAAACCATGCTGCTGCGCGTGAACGACGGCACCCACATGCTGCGCGCGCCGGCCGATGCCGTCGCCAAATGGCTGCCGGTGGAAGAGGGCGCGAAGCTGGACCAGCACATCTACCTGATCGACCCGCTGGGCAACCTGATGATGCGCTTCCCGAAGAACGCCGACCCGCAGAAGGTGAAGAAGGATATGGCCAAGCTGCTCAAGGCTTCGGCGATCGGATAAGCCATGCACCACGTTTCCCTGGCCCAGATGGCCGTTACCGCGCTGCTGATTGCGCTGCTGCCGCTGTCGATGGTGTGGATCTCGAAGGACGTCAGCAAGTACCGCAAGCTGGTGTGGGTCGGCGTCTTCCTCACCTTCGACCTGATCGTGTTCGGCGCCTTCACGCGCCTGACGGACTCCGGCCTGGGCTGCCCGGACTGGCCCGGCTGCTATGGCCTGGCCAATCCCTTCCTGGCGCACGAGGAAATCAAGGCCGCCGAAAGCCTGATGCCGACCGGTCCGGTCACCATGGTCAAGGCCTGGATCGAAATGATCCACCGCTACCTGGCGATGACGATTGGCATCCTGATCGTGGCCATGGCAGGCGTGTCGTGGTGGCAGTGGCGCAAGCGCAATCCCTTCAGGCGCATCGTGTCGCCCGGCTATCCGACCCTGCTGGTGTTCTTCGTCTGCCTGCAGGGCGCATTCGGCGCCTGGACGGTGACGATGAAGCTGCAGCCGATCATCGTGACCGGCCACCTGTTGCTGGGCATGGGCCTGCTGGCCATGCTGGCCTGGTTCGGCGGCCGCCAGGACCAGGCGCTGCAACCGCTGCGCCAGTCCGGCGCCCCGATCAATGTGCTGCCGCATATCCGCTGGATGGCCTTTATTTCCGGCGTGGTGCTGGTGACCCAGCTCGCGCTCGGCGCCTGGGTCAGCACCAATTACGCGACGCTGGCCTGCACCGAGTTCCCGCTGTGCGGCGGCAAGCTGGTGCCGGAAATGGACTTCGAACACGGCTTCCACCTGTGGCGTGAACTGGGCAAGACGGCCGCCGGCCATTACCTGCCGTTTTCAGCGCTGACGGCCATTCATTGGGTGCACCGCAATTTTGCCTTTGTGGTAATTGTCGTGCTGGGCTACACGGCCTACCGCGCCTGGCGCGTGACGGGCCTGCGCACGGTGTCGACCTGGATCTTTGCCTTGCTGGCTTTGCAATTTGCCAGCGGCCTGGCCACCATTTACCTGAACTTCCCCCTGGCCATCGCCGTCGTCCATAACGCGGGAGCGGCCGGACTCGTGCTGCTACTGACCATGTTAAACTATCGGGCTAAGTTTCTTGCAGCACCCATACGCACCTATTAAATGACGACCCGTACTGCCACCCTGAAATCGAACAGCCGCATCGCCCAGTACATGGCGCTGACCAAGCCGCGCGTGACGCAGCTGGCCGTGTTCTGCGCCGTGATCGGCATGTTCCTCGCCACGGACGGCATGCCCGACTGGCACGTTGTCATTGCGGCCACGATCGGCATCTGGCTGCTGGCCGGCGCCGCCTTTGCCGTCAACTGCCTGGCCGAGCGCGAGATCGATGCGCGCATGGCGCGCACGGCGCGCCGCCCGATGGCGCTGGGCGATATCACGGTGAAGCAGACCGTCGTGTTCGCGGCCGTGATTGGTGGCCTTGGCATGTACATCCTGCACGAGATGGTCAATCCGCTGACCATGTGGCTGACCTTTGTCACCTTTGTCGGCTACGCGGTCATCTATACGATGCTGCTGAAGCCGGCCACGCCGCAGAATATCGTGATCGGCGGCCTGTCCGGCGCCATGCCGCCGGCGCTGGGCTGGGCGGCCGTCGCCAACGATGTGCCGATGCAGGCCTGGCTGCTGGTGCTGATCATCTTCGTCTGGACCCCGCCGCACTTCTGGGCGCTGGCCATGTACCGCCGCGACGATTACGCCAAGTCCGGCCTGCCCATGCTGCCCGTGACCCATGGCCTAGGCTTCACCGCTTTCCATATCTGGCTGTATTCGATCGCGCTGGCCGCGACCACGCTGCTGCCGTTCGCCGTAAAAATGAGCGGACTGATTTACCTCGTCAGCGCGATCGGCCTGAACGCGGTATTCTTGTACTACGGCTGGCAGATCTACCGCCATTATTCGGATATCGTGGCGCGCAAGGCCTTCACCTGGTCCATCATTTATCTGTCCCTGCTGTTCGCGGCGCTGCTGGTCGACCACTACTTCAAGTTCTGATTCGCTATGAAAAAACTGTTCGCGGCACTGCTGATGCTGGCGGCCCTGGCTGGCTGCGGCGAGAAGCAGCTCAAGTTTGAAAACACCGACCTCACCGGCCTCGATTACGCCAAGGGCTTCGCGCTGAACGACCACACCGGCAAGCCGGTCACGCTGGACAGCTACAAGGGCAAGGTCGTGGTGCTGTTCTTCGGCTTCACCCAGTGCCCGGATGTGTGCCCGACCACGATGGCGGAAATGGCCGGCGTGATGAAGGAACTGGGTCCGCAGGCCGACCAGGTGCAGGTGCTGTTCGCCACCCTCGACCCCGAGCGCGACACCAAGGAGCTGCTGGCCCAGTACGTGCCGAGCTTCGACCAGCGCTTCGTCGGCCTGTATGGCACGCCCCAGCAGATCGCCGCCACCGCGAAAGAGTTCAAGGTCTTCTACCAGAAAGTGCCGGGCAAGACGCCCGACAGCTACACCATCGACCACACGGCCGGCAGCTATGTCTTCGACAAGCAAGGCAAGATCCGCCTTTTCCTGCGCCACGGCCAGGGCCCGGCGCCCATCACTCACGACCTGAAGCTGCTTCTGTCCTGAGAGACGGCAGCGGCTCCTGTTTGCCGCGTGCGGACAGGATGATGGCGAAAATGATCAACGCGGCGCCGCACAGCATGCGCAGCGAGGGCCGCTCGCCGAACAGCCACCAGGCGCAGGCAATCGCATAGACCGGTTCGAGCGCGATGATCATGCCCGCACTGCGGGCACTCAAGCCGTCCAGGCTTTTCACGAACAGGTATTGCGCCAGACCGGTGCAGAAGACACCCAGCAAGCCGAGGTAGAGCCAGTCGATGGGCGCGGGCGTGCCGAGCTTCCCCACCGCGAAAGGGGCGAGGGCCAGCGCCACCACAGCGTTCTGCCAGAACGCCACCTGCATCGCGTCCGTGCCCCGCGTGGCGCGGCGGTTGGCCATCGCCAGCAGCGCGAAGGTCAGGCCGGAAGCGAGGCCCCAGAGCAGGCCGACCGTGCCCTGGTTGCCGAAATCGAAGGAGGGCGTGACCAGCACCAGGCCGGCCGTCACGAAGGCCAGCAGCAATGCTTCGGCCGCGCCGATGCGCTCGCGGAAGACGGCTACGTCCAGCAGGGCGATGAAGGCGGGGAAGCTGGCGAAGCCCAGCGTGGCGACCGCCACCCCACCCACTTTGACGGCGATGAAGAAAGTCACCCAGTGCGCGGCCAGCAGCACGCCCGTTGCCGCGAGCACGCCGGCCTGCCGTGTGCCCAAGCCCAGCAGGGGGCGCTTGCGCAGCCGCGCGACCGCCGCCAGCGCAGCCACGGCATAGGCGGCGCGGCCGAAGGTGATCACGGTGGCGTCGGCATGGATCAGCGCACCGAAAACGCCGGTGAGGCCGAACAGGAGCGCTGCGATATGCGCCAGGGTGAGCGCGCTGCGATGAGTCGTCATGGATGCTTTCAGTTTGAGCGTGGCGCAGGGTGGCAGTATAGACCGGCGCCGCCGGCAGGCGATCATGCGTTGCATGTCGTCCATGTTGGCCGCCGGGCGCCGGCAGCGGGCTTTGTCCACGCCGTGCCGGGCGCTGTGCTTTCCTGATAAGCTTGCGTTTATGGAAAAACGCTTCGAACCCTATTCGCGCCTGGCGGCCATTATTGGCCTCACCGTCGGCTGCCTGTACGTGCTGCGGCCCTTTTTCGGGGGCATGCTGTTTGCCGCCTGTATTGCGATTTCCAGCTGGCCACTGTACCTGAAGCTGCTGGGCCGCATGAAGCAGCGCCGTACGCTGGCGGCGGCGGTGATGACCACGTCGCTGGTGCTGGTGATCCTGCTGCCGCTGGCCCTCGTTACGTGGAATATCGCGGACAACGCCGGCGACTACTATCACGCGCTCAAGGGCGCGCTGGAGGCGGGCACGATCGAAACGCCGGCATGGCTGAAGCAGATTCCGATGGTGGGCGAGTCCGTGGATGCCTATGTGAACCGCATCCTGCACAGCCGCGAGGAGCTGGTGGCGCTGGCCAAGCGCTATATCGATCCGGCGCGCACCTTCCTGCTGAACAGCGGCATCGTGCTGGGCAGCGGACTGGCCCAGGTCAGCCTGGCGGCCTTCGTCGCCTTCTTCCTCTACCGCGACGGCGCGTCCATCGTGTCGGCGCTGAATGTGGGCATGGCCAAGATCATGGGCGAACACGCGGCCGAAGTGGGCGAGACGGTGAGCCGCACCGTCAGCGGCGTGATGTATGGCCTGCTCGGCACGGCGCTGGCGCAGGCGGCGGTGGCAGCCGTCGGCTTCCTGATTGCGGGCGTGCCGGGCGTGGCCCTGCTGGCCGTGGCCACCTTCCTGTTCTCGCTGGTGCCCGTGGGGCCGCCCCTGATCTGGGGCGGCGCGGCGATCTGGCTGTTCAACCAGGGCAGCACCGGCTGGGGCATCTTCATGATCATCTACGGCCTGGTGGCGATTAGTGGCGTGGACAATGTGGTCAAGCCCATGCTGATCAGCCGCGGTTCCAGCCTGCCATTCCTGCTGGTGCTGCTGGGCGTGATGGGCGGGGTGCTGGCCTTTGGCTTCGTCGGGCTGTTCATCGGCCCGACGCTGCTGGCCGTGGCGCTTGGCCTGCTGCGCAACTGGACCAATGTGAAGCCAGTCACGCCGCGCTGATCAATCCTGCTCGTCGGCCGCCGGCGCGGCCTGGCGCGGGATGACCTTGACCAGCAGGATGCGCGGGCCGTTCATCTTCTTGACCACTACGTCGAAGAACTTGAACTCGACGCGCTGGCCCTGTTTCGGGATGTCGCCCAGTTTCAGCATCACGAGGCCGCCCACCGATTCCACTTCTTCCAGGCCCAGTTCCTCGTTCTCGATATCGATGCCCAGCGTGCGCTCCAGCGAGAAGATGGGCAGGCTGGCCTTGCCGACCAGGGAGCCGTCCTCCTGCTTCAGCCAGTCGTTTTCGTTGAGACGGAATTCGTCGTGGATCTCGCCGACCATGGCGCCCAGCAGATTGTCCAGCGTGAGGAAGCCCACGGGACGCTTGCCCTTTTCGCCGATCAGCGCAAAGTGCGGCGCGCCATCCTTGAAGCGGCGGAACAGTTCCAGCGCCAGGGTGCGCGCGGAGTAGGTGTCCACCGGGCGCAGAAACGGTGTAAACGATTTGATCGGCTTGCCCGACTGCTGGGCAAAGAACAGGTCTTTCAGGTGCACCACGCCCAGCACGTTATTGCCGGATTCGTCGAAATAGGGATAGCGGCTGAAGCGGTTGCGCACCACGGTCTGCAGGTTTTCTTCCACCGAGTGCGAGGCGTACAGGGCGATCACTTCATTAATCGGGCGCATCAGGTCGGACACGCGCAGCTGCGAGAAGTCCAGCGAGTTGGCCAGCACGTTGCGCTCGTCCTTGTCGAAGGTTTCGCCCGGCTGGCTGGTGCGCAGGATCAGTTTCAGTTCTTCCGTCGAGTAGTGCGATTCGTGGCCGCCGGCGGCGCTCAGCCCGGCCAGGCGCAGCACGAAGTTGGCGCTCTCGTTCAGGACCCAGATGGCGGGATACATGAGCCAGTAGAAGGCGTACAGCGGCACCGCGGTCCACAGCGCTACCGATTCCGGAATGCGGATGGCCAGCGACTTGGGTGCCAGCTCGCCCACCACGATGTGCAGGAAGGAGATGGTGACGAAGGCGAAGACGAAGGAAATGCCGTGAATGATTTCCTGCGAGGCGATGCCGATCAAGGCCAGCAGCGGCTCCAGCAGGCCGGCGAAGGCCGGTTCGCCGATCCAGCCAAGGCCGAGGGAGGCCAGCGTGATGCCCAGCTGGCAGGCGGAGAGGTATGCGTCCAGTTGCGAGTGGACCTTGGCCAGGATGCGGCCGCGCAGTCCGTAAGTCTTGGCGATGGCGCGCACGCGGGTGCGGCGCAGGGTGACGATGCCGAATTCGGCCGCCACATAGAATCCGTTGAGGGCTACGAGGAATAGGGCAAACAGGACAAGCAATAGGTTGTGCATGACGCGCGCTGAGGCGGGTAGTTAAAAACGACATCATAGCCGACCGCGATGTGCGTTGTCTTTTTTTGCACTTTTCCTCTCTGCAATTCTTTAAAACCAAAACCCGGGTCAGACCCAAGGGTCAGACCCTCGGGTCTGACCCGGTTTTGGGTTCAAGACTGCGGCGCCAGCCCCGCCGCCTTGCAAATGCCCAGCAGCCGCAAGGTCAGCGCCGCTTCGCCCTGGATGCGCTCGCGCTGCGCGGCCAGCAGGTTGCGCTGCGCGTCCAGCACAGGCAGGGCGTCGCTCAGCCCCTGCTTGTAGCGCGTGGTGGAGAGCTGCAAGGTGCTGCGGCTGCTGTCCTCGCGTGCCTTGAGCTGCAACTGGCGCTGGAGTTCGGCCGTGTAGGCATTGAGCGCATCATCCACTTCATGCCAGGCGCGCAGCACGGTCTTCTGGTAATTGACGGCCGCTTCCTGCTGCTCCAGTTCGCGCAGCTCCACGGTTGCGCGGCGGCGGCCGTTGTCGAACAGCGGAAGGCTCAGGCTCGGGCCCACCGACCACTGGCGGCTGCCCCAGTCGCCGAACTTGCCGCCGGAGAGCGATTCGAGGCCGAAGGACATGCCCAGCGTGATGCGCGGATACAGGTCGGCCTTGGCGATGCCGATGCGTGCCGTGGCCGCGTGCAGGCGGGACTCGGCGGACTGGATGTCCGGACGGCGCGCGACGACCTCGCTGGCGATGCCGAGCGCGAGGTCGGGCGTGTGGCCGAAGGGCGCGTCCAGCGCAGTGGCGCCGCCCGCCAGTTCGGCCTGCAGTGCGCCCGGTGCAGCGCCGACCAGCAGTGTGAGGCGGTTGATGGCTTGCGCTTCCTGCTCCAGCGCACCGGGCAGGCGGCCGCGCAGTTCGGCCAGCAGGCCATTCTGGCGCTCCACGTCGAGATCCGTCGCCATGCCGGCGCGGCTGCGGATCTGCACGAGTTCCAGCAGTTCGCCGGCGGCGGCGATGTCCGCGCGCAGCAAGGCTTGCTGGCGCTGGGCCGCGCGCGCTTCGTAGTAGTTGCGTGCTACTTCGACGGCGACCGCCAGCTGCACGTCATGCAGCACGGCGCTGGCTTCGGCCATGTGGGCGTCGGCCGCTTCCACGCTACGTCGCACGCGGCCCCACAGGTCCAGTTCCCAGCTGGCGTCGAAACCGGCCGAGTAGACGCTGAAGGGATCGCTGAGCGTATCGATCAGCATGTCGCGATTGTTGGGCGCGATCACATTGATCAGGCGCGTGGCCGTGCCGTTCTCGCTGGTGCGCTGGCGCGTGGCGCCGGCGCGCGCGCCCACTTGCGGACCCTGCTCGCTGGCGCTCACGTTGCGCTGCATGCGGCTTTGCGCAAAGTGCAGGGCGGCGCTGCGGATATCGTGGTTCGCTTCCATGGCGCGCTCCTGCAGCGAATGCAGGACCGTATCGTCGAAGAGCGCATAGGCTTGTGGTCCGCCGTTGCGCAGCGCAGGATCGAGCAGTTCGGCCGGGCCGCCATGCCAGTCGGACAGCGTGGCCGGCGCTACCGGCGCAGGTTCATGATAGTCGGGGCCAACGGCGGCGCAGCCGGTCAGGGCCAGGCAGATGAGGAGCTTTTTCATGATGCGTATCCAGTTCAGACAAGACGGTTGCGGAACAGCCAGGTGGCCAGCGGCAGCGTGATGGCCGCGATGATCAGCAGGGGAATGAGGTTGTGCCAGACGGTGAGCAGTCCCACGCCTTCCAGGTAGACGCGCTGCACCAGTTCAATCGCGAAGCGCAGCGGGTTGGCCATGGTCAGCACCTGCAGGATCTCGGGCATATTGCGCACCGGCGTGGTCAGGCCCGAGAGCAGCATCATCGGCATCAGCAGCACGAAGGTGTAGAGCATGGCTTGCTGCATATTGGCCGACAGCGCGGAAATCGACAGTCCGATCCCCACGCTGGCGATGGTGAACATCAGCAGGCCGGCGTAGATGGTGACGAGCGAGCCGGCCATCGGAATCTGGAACCACAGGCGCGTAACGAGCAGGATCAGCGTCGATTGAGTGAGGCCGATCAGGATGGGCGGAATGGCCTTGCCGATCATGATGTCGGTCGGCGTCAGCGGCGTGACGAGCAACTGGTCGAAGGTGCCCTGTTCGCGTTCGCGCGCCACCGAAAGAGCCGTCAGCAGCAGTGTTTGCAGCATGCTGAGGGCTGCAATCATGCCGGGCATCAGGTTCCAGCGCGTTTCCAGGTTGGGGTTGTACCAGGCGCGCGATTCCACGCGCAAGGGTGGCTCGCGGCCGCCATGGGCCACGCGCCATTCGCTGTTGAAGTTCGCTACCACGCTGCCGACGAAGGCGGCGGCGGAACCGGCGGTGTTGGAATTGCGGCCGTCGAGTACCACGCCGATCGGCGACTGCTCGCCTGCATACAGGCGGCGTTCGAAGTCGGATGGGATCTGGACCACGAGCAGCGCCTTCTGCGTGTCGATCACGCTGCGCAATTCCTGCGGCGTCTCGACGACGGCAGCGCGTTGCAGGATGCCGCTCGCTTCCAGCTTGGCGAGCAGGCGCGCCGATTCGGCGCTGCGGCTCATATCCTGCACGGCGTAGGGCACGTGGGTCAGGTCATAGGTGGCCGCGTAGCCGAACAGCATGCTCTGCACGATGGCCGGCACTACGAGGATGGCCTTGCTCTTCGGGTCCTTGATGACGGCCAGGAATTCCTTGCGGCACAGGTTGACGATGCGCCGGACGAATGCGATGAATGATGCGTGCATGGCAGCCTCAGTCGAGTTGTTTGCGGGTGACGGCGCGCGCTATGCTGAGTAGCAGCACGGCGTAGCCGGCGAGGATGGCGCAGTTGCGCAGGATGAGCGGCCACACGTCGCCGGCCAGGAAGAGCGTCTTGATCAGCTCCATGAAATAGGTCGCGGGCAGGATCTTGCCGATGATCTGGATCACGAGCGGCACATTGCGCAAGTCGAACAGGAAGCCGGACAGCATCAGCGAAGGCATGAAGCTCGATAGCAGCGCGACCTGGCTGGCCAGGAACTGGTTTTTCGTCGCGGACGAAATCACGAGACCCATGCCGACCGCCACGAACAGGTAGAGCATGGAGGCGAACACGATCACCAGCAGCGAGCCTTCCATCGGCACGGCAAACAGGAAGCGCGCCGCCAGCAGGCAAAGCGTGAGGCCCAGCATGCCGACGCAGAAGTAGGGAATGATCTTGGCCAGCAGGATTTCGACCGGATGCACGGGCGTGACGAACAGCGCCTCCAGCGTGCCGCGCTCCCATTCGCGCGCCATGACCAGCGCGGTCAGGAAGGCGCCGACCAGCGTCATGATCAGCACGATCAGGCCGGGCACCAGGTACCAGGTGCTGGTGTTGGCGGCGTTGAACCACATGCGCTGTTCGACGGTGACGCCGCCGGCGGCGGGCGTCGTCTCCCGTGGGCCGCCGTTGCGGGCGGCGCTGGCGCCGGCGCGTTCGGCCTGGCGCGCGCCCCATTGCGATAGCGCGGTGGTCGCATAGTTCATGATGATGGTGGCGCGGCTGGCGTCCGCCCCGTGCACCAGCACCTGGACATGCGCGCCGCCCGCGTTCAGGCTGCGCGTGAAGTCGGTGGGGATGCGCACGATGCCATCGACCTTGCGCGCCAGCATCAGCTGCTCGGCGTCGTGCATGGATTGCACGACGATGGGCTTGAAGGCGGTGGAAAGATGCAGGCCGGCCACGGCGTCGTTGGCGGTGGGCGATGCGTCTTCCATCACGATGGCGACCGGCGCATCCTTCACGTCCAGCGACAGGCCGTAGCCGAAAATCAGGATCAGCACAATCGGCAGCAGGATGCCGATCGCCAGGTTGGATGCGTCGCGCAGCAGCTGGCGGAATTCCTTGCGAGTGAGCGCCACAAGGCGGCGCGCGAAGCCGGAGTTCATTGCCGTGCTCCTTTCTTGCGGTTTTGTTCGACGATGGAGATGAAGGCTTGCTCCATGTCCGGCGCGCCGCCGGCCTGTTCGCGCACTTCGTGCGGCGTGCCGAGGGCCAGCAGCTTGCCCGCATCCTGGATCACGATGCGGTCGCAGTATTCCGCTTCCTCCATGAAGTGGGTGGTGACGACGATGGTCACGCCGGCTTCGGAGAGGGCGGTGATGCGGCGCCAGAATTCACGCCGCGCCAGTGGGTCGGCGCCGCTGGTCGGTTCGTCCAGGAAGAGGATTTCCGGCTCGTGCAGCAGGCCGGCCGCCATCGCCAGGCGCTGCTTGAAGCCGCCCGGCAGCTGGCCGCTGGGCATGTCCTCCTGTCCCTTCAACTGGAACTGCTGCAGCACGGCGCTGGTGCGCTGCTTCAGCCGCTCGCCGTACAGGCCGTAAGCGCCGCCGAAGAAGTCCAGGTTTTCGGCGACGGTGAGGTTACCGTACAGGGCGAACTTCTGCGATACGTAGCCGATCTTCAGCCGCGCCTGGGCGCGCGCATGGCGCAGGTTTACGCCAGCCACCTGCAGGAAGCCGCTGCTGGCGGGCAGCAGGCCGCACAGCATGCGGAAGGTGGTGGTCTTGCCGGCGCCGTTGGGGCCGAGCAGGCCGAAGATCTCGCCGCGCCGCACGCTGAAGCTGGTGCTGGCGACGGCGGTGAAGTCGCCGAACTTGCGGACCAGGTCCCTGACTTCGATTACGGGGCCTTCACCGTTCGACGCTTCGACGCGGGCCAGGGGAATGGCGGCTGCATTGGCAGTCGTGGGTGGCTGGCCGCGCAGCACCATCATGAAGCCGTCCTCCAGCCGCGCGGGCGCCGGCTGGGGCGCCGATGGGCCGAGCAGGGTGGCGATCGTGGCGTCCGGCGCGTCGGCGCGGCGGATGAAGCGCACGTGGCCCCCTTCGGGCACGGCGTCGATGATGTGGGCGGGATCGTCGATCAGGCGTGCCTGCAGGGCGCGGGCGGTCATCGGCGCCTGCGGCGCAGCCACAAAGCACAGGCCATCGGCGCGCCGGCGGATTTCGTCGGGCGAGCCGGAAGCCAGCACGCGGCCGTCGTGCATCACGAAGACCTGGGCGCAGCGCTCGGCTTCGTCCATATAGGAAGTCGAAACGATCACGCTCAGCTTTTCCTCGGTCACCAGCTGCTGCACGATGTCCCACAGTTCGCGGCGCGACAGCGGGTCCACGCCCACCGTCGGTTCATCGAGCAGCAGCAGTTGCGGCGAGCGCACCAGGGTGCAGGCCAGGCCCAGCTTCTGCTTCATGCCGCCGGAGAGCTTGCCGGCGGGGCGGTCGGTGAAGCGGCCCAGGTCGGTCATATGCAGCAGGCGTTCGAAGCGCTTCGCGCGCTCGGCTTTCGGTACGCCGTGCAGGTCCGCATACAGGTCCATGTTTTCCTGCACGCTCAGGTCTTCGTACAGGCCGAAGCGCTGCGGCATGTAGCTGATGCGGTCCTGCACCGCCTGCGGATTGGCGGCGACGTCGAAGCCCAGCACGGTGAGCTGGCCTGCGCTGGGTTTCAGCAAGCCCGCCACCATGCGCAGCAGCGTGGTCTTGCCTGCGCCGTCCGGACCCACGAGGGCGGTCAGCTCGCCGGTCGGCACCGTCAGCGATACGCCGTTGAGGGCCGTGATTTCCTGCTTCGATTCCTTGACGATGAATCGCTTGCTCAGGCCTTGCCCCTGCAGGGCGAGGCCGGTGTCTTGCGCGGCCATGATGTCACTGCACGATGCGGACGGTGGCGGGCATGCCCATGCGCAGGCGATCCGCCTTGTCGTCGGCCAGCACGCGCACTTCATAGACAAGGGCCGTGCGCAGGTCTTCGGTCTGCACGGTCTTGGGCGTGAATTCGGCCACGGAGGAAATGTAGCCGATCTTGCCGGCGATGGGTTCCTGCTGGCTGTCGATACGGATGGAGGCGGCCATGCCCGGCTTGATGCGGCCCAGGTCCGTTTCCTTCACATAGGTGCGCACCCATTTCGGATTGGCGATGGCCAGTGTGTAGACGGGGCGCTGGGGCGCGGCCATGTCGCCCGGCTCCATCAGGCGGGCGCGCACGACGGCGTTGACGGGCGCCTTCAGCTGGGCTTCGGAGAGCTGGTGTTCGAGCACGGCGATGTCGGCACGGGCCGCGTCGAGCTGGGCCTGGGCCTGGGCGATGTCTTCGCGGCGCGGGCCGTTGTGGACCAGCTCCTGCGACTTGCGGGCGGCGTCCAATTGGGCCAGGGCTGCCTTCAACTTGCCCTGAGCGTTGTCGATGTCCTGCTGGCTGACGGCGCGGCCATTGCTTTCCTTCGACGCGGATTGCACGCGCTCGAACTGCTGGCGGGCCAGGTCGGCATCCGCCTGCATCTGGGCCGTGCGTGCGCTGGCCTGGGCCAGTTCCTCGGGACGGCTGCCGGCTTTCAGGCGGGCCAGCACCTGTTCCTGGGCGGCGGCCTGGGCGCGCGACTGGGCCAGGCGCAGCATCAGGGTCTTGGTGTCCAGTTCGCCCAGCACATCGCCGGCGTTCACGTGCTGGCCTTCTTCCACGTTCAGCCTGGCGATGCGCTCGCTGCCGTTGAAGGCGAGTGAAACTTGTCTTAGGTCAACATTGCCATAGAGGACAAGGTCTTTGCCGTTGTCGGCAGGGCGGGTGAGATACCAGGCGAGGGCGGCGCAGGCGGAGACGGCGATTACAGCGAGGACGGCGACTTTCTTGTTCATGATGAAACCTCATGTGCGGCGGGAATGCCACTTCATTCTACATAAAATTCAAATTTCAATTAGAATTATTTGCGTCGCGTGCTATCTTTTACGGTAGGACCTACAATGCGTGCCATGGCGACTTCCATTCGAAAATCAGAAGCTGTCCAGGCGCGGGGAACGCGCCAGGACGGCGACGCAACCAAACAACATCTGCTCGATGTTGCGGGGCAAGTCTTTGCCGAGCGTGGCTTT
>DASWYX010000475.1:0-9767 GCA_036404755.1 Pseudoduganella sp. | reverse complement strand
ACTCCGGCCGCGTGGCAGGCGAACAGGTCGCCTACTCGGGCCGCGTGGCCGCCGAAGCGAAGACTGCCTACTCCGGCCGTGTGGCCGCGGAAGCCAAGACCGCCTACTCTGGCCGTGTCGCTGGCGAACAGGTCGCCTACTCGGGCCGCGTCGCCGCTGAGGCGAAGACCGCCTACTCCGGCCGCGTGGCGGGCGAGCAGGTCGCCTACTCTGGCCGCGTGGCCGCCGAGGCAAAGACTGCCTACTCTGGCCGTGTGGCTGGCGAACAGGTCGCCTACTCTGGCCGCGTGGCCGCCGAAGCGAAGACCGCTTACTCTGGCCGCGTGGCTGGCGAACAGGTTGCCTATTCGGGCCGCGTGGCCGCCGAAGCAAAGACTGCCTACTCTGGCCGCGTAGCCGCCGAGGCGAAGACTGCCTACTCGGGCCGTGTCAGCGCCGAAGCGAACACCGCCTACTCCGGCCGCGTGAGCGCCGAAGCGAAGACCGCCTATTCCGGCCGCGTTGGTGCGCCGGCCGCTGAGGATACCAATAAGTTCTACGCCGAGCGCCCGCGCCTGGCAACTGTATAAATTCGCCGTTTCACAAACGGCAACGGCCGCACCCGGGGACAGGTGCGGCCGTTTTTTATTCCTGCGGCGAAGGCTTAGTGGGCCATCATGTCGCGCAGTTCACGAATGCTGAAGTCGCTGATTTCGTGCATGCGGATCAAAATGGTCGCGCCAATCGGCAGCGTGTTGTGGCGGATCTTGGAGATCACCGGCGGCGCAACTTCCAGCGCGCGCGACAGGGCGGCATCGTTCTTCAGTTGCAGTTTTTCAATGATCGCGTCAAGTACGCGGTTCGGATTGTAAGTCGGAGACGACGTAATTTCTTTCAGGGCAGACATGATCTAAATCTTCTCTAGTTGTTGCAGTGATGCGACAGAATTTTTGCAAAATATTCGGCGGTATTTTTCACAAAAAGCGTCGGAAACCATCGTCATTGACGCAATTTGTGGCAATTGGCCGATATCATACCTTGTTTCATTGCTGATTGCTTAACGCGACGCAACTTTTGTTAGATTTCGATAGATTCTACAGCGAAATCTTGTGGTATGAAATTTTTGACCGCAAAAATGCAAAATCAGCGTCGATCGATCGGCACAAAGGGCTGGCACATCCAGGCAAGCGCCATCAGGGCGCCGAGGTGGACGAGGGTCGGTGGAAGGAAGATGGCGGCGGGAAGTCCGGACGAGGGAACAGGCTGCACACAGCGCCAGTCCAGTCGGCGGCGGATCTCGTCGGGAGATGGGGGCGGCAGGTGCGCATGATTGCGCTGGATCAGGTAGGCACGAACCTGTTCCTTGGTGGGATGGGTGGCGTTCATTGCGCTCTCCTCCAGTGTGCTGGCCTCACGATAGCGCCAGTTTCAGGCCCCGCCTTTAACCCAGATCATGGCAGGTGCCCGTCTCCACATGCAAGTGTGCTCGCCGAAGCTTACAGCTGGCTTTCGCTGAGAAAAAAAGCAACAGTCGGATAGCGCAGCCTTACGCCGAGTTCATGCTTGATGCGGCCGTTTGACAGTCGGCGCGATTCGGACATGAACGACAGCAGGGTCGGCGAAACAGCCTGCGCCAGCTCGGCTCGTGGCAGTCGTGGCGGCCGTGGCAGACCATGTGTATCGGCGACGGCATCGAAATAGTCGCCCATCTTCATATCGCTGTCATCTACCGCATGATAGATGCGGCACGGCTGTCCGCGCAGAAGCGCCGCCGCCACTATGAGAGCGAGGTCGTCGGCGTGGATGTGATTGGTATAGACATCGTCTTCTTCACGCAACGCTGGCGTGCCCTGCTCCAGTCTTTTGATGGGCAAACGGTCCGCCGCATAGATGCCCGGCACGCGCAAAATGGAAAGCCGCCCCGCCGAGCGCCGCGCCCAGGCCCGCAACACCTGTTCGGCATCGACCCGGCGGCGCGCGCGCGCATTGTGCGGCGCGACCGTCCGCGTTTCATCGGCCAGCGCTCCGCCCAGGTCGCCGTAGACGCCGGTAGTGCTGACATAAACGACCTTGGCCCTGTCAGGTAAAATGGCGGTCACATTGCGTGTGCGCAGGTCTTTTTCTCCCTCGGCAGCAGGTGGCGCCAGATGCACGACCGTGTGCGCCAGGCCGGCGAGACGTCCCAGCGAGGAACGCTGGTCGAGGTCCGCCAGCAAGGGCACGGCGCCGGCGGCGCGCAGTTCAGCGAAACGCTCGCGCTGGCTGGTGAGGGCAAAGACGCGATAGTGATTGCGCACCAGAGGCAGCAGGCGCATGCCCACATCGCCGCAGCCGATGATGAGCAGGCGCGGCTTGTTGAATTTTTTTCTGATTTCCATTTTTGAGATTGTATGTCTTTCCAAATTACTGTTCAGCCCAGCGGCCACCAATTCAGCTGTGACGAAGATGAAACCGTGCTGACCGCGGCAATCCGCGGCGGTGTCGGCCTGCCTTATGGCTGCAAGAACGGCGCCTGCAGTTCCTGCAAGGGCAAGGTGCTGGAAGGTTCCGTGACTCACAAGGCGCACCAGCGCCGCGCGCTGAGCGAAGAAGAGGAAGCGGCAGGCCAGTCCCTGTTCTGCTGCGCCGTGCCGCATTCTGATCTGGTGCTGGAAGTGCGCGAAGTGGCAGGCAGCAGCGATTTCCCGATCAAGAAAATGCCGACGCGCGTGACTACGCTGGAAAAGGTGGCGCCGGATGTGATCGTGATGACCTTGCAGTTGCCGGCCAACGAAACGCTGCAATATCGCGCCGGCCAGTATGTCGAATTCATGCTGCGCGACGGCAAGCGACGCAGCTACAGCATCGCCAACGCGCCGGAAAGCGGCGCGCCGCTGACCCTGCACATCCGCCACATGCCGGGCGGCCTGTTCACCGACCAGGTCTTCACCACGATGAAGGAGCGCGACATCCTGCGCTTTGAAGGGCCGCTGGGCACCTTCTTCGTGCGCGACGATTCGGACAAGCCGATGATCCTGCTCGCCTCCGGTACCGGCTTCGCGCCGATCAAGGCCATCGTGGAACACCAGCGCGCCAAGGACTCGAAGCGCGAGATGGTCCTGTACTGGGGCGGCCGCCGCCCGCAGGACTTATACATGGATGCGCTGTGCCGCCAGTGGGCGGAAGAGATCCCGAACTTCAGGTACGTGCCCGTGGTGTCCGATGCGCTGGAGGACGAGCACTGGACGGGCCGCCGCGGCTATGTGCACGCAGCGGTGATGCAGGATGTGCCGGACATGTCAGGCTACCAGGTCTACGCCTGCGGCGCGCCGATCGTCGTGGAATCCGCCAAGCGCGATTTCGTCCAGCAGTGCAGGCTGCCGGAGGATGAGTTCTATGCGGATGCTTTTACTTCCCAGGCTGATCTTCTCAAACCCTAAATTCTGGGTCGGACCCAGAGGGTCAGACCCTCGGGACTCGGCGTCCCCGTCTGACCCCGGTTTTAGGTTTTCGCAAAAAAAAACAAATGTCCTCCAACGGTTTCCACGTCCTCCGCCACCGCAACTTTTCCCTTTATCTCTCCGCCCGCATTCTCGGCACGCTGGCCGTGCAGATGCAAAGCGTCGCCATTGGCTGGCAGGTCTATGCGCAGACGCATAACCTGTTCTACCTCGGCATGATCGGCCTGGCGCAGTTCGCGCCGTTCCTGATGCTGATCCTGATCGCGGGACACGCGGCTGACCGCTACAACCGCCGCAACATCATCACCTGCTGCGTCGGCGCGCAGTTGCTGACGTCCCTGCTGCTGCTCACCTACACGTACAGCGGCGTGCAAGCCGTGTGGCCCGTGTTCGCCATCCTCGTCGTGTTCGGTAGCGCGCGCGCCTTCATGAGCCCCGCCACGCAAGCGGTGCTGGTGAACATGGTGCCGACGGAAGACTTCAGCCGTGCCGTCGCCCTGAGCAGCTCGAGCTTCCAGGTGGCCGTGATCCTCGGCCCGACGCTGGGCGGCCTGCTTTACATCTACGGACCGGCCACGGTCTACACCACCTCAGCGCTCATGCTGTCCGGCGCCGTGGTGCTGATGCTGCTCACGCGCCCCGCGCCGCAGGCAACGCGCAACGAGCCGGCGACCTGGCACAGCGTGCTGGAAGGCTTGCGCTTCGTGTTCTCGCGTCCCATTGTGCTGGGCGCCATTTCGCTGGACCTGTTCGCCGTGCTGTTCGGCGGCGCCACCGCGCTGCTGCCGGCGCTGGCGCACGACGTGCTGCACATCGGCCCCACAGGCCTCGGCCTGCTGCGCACCGCGCCCGGCGCCGGTGCTGCCGCCTGCTCGATCGCCCTCGCCTTCTGGCCCATCACGCGCCGCGTGGGCACATGGATGTTCGGCGGTGTGGCGGTGTTCGGCGTGTGCACCGTGATCCTCGGCACGACCACCAGCTTTATCGTCGCCCTGGCCGCGCTGCTGGTGATGGGCGCGGGCGACATGATCAGCGTCTACGTGCGCCACCTGCTGGTGCAGTTCGAAACGCCGGACGCAATCCGCGGCCGCGTGAGCGCCGTGAACTCCGTGTTCATCGGCGCCTCCAACGAGCTGGGTGAATTCGAATCCGGCCTTACCGCAGGCTGGTTCGGCCTTACCCGCGCCGTGATCTTCGGCGGCGCGGCCACGCTGGTGGTCACCGGCCTGTGGACGCGCCTCTTCCCCGTGCTCACGCAAATGGACCGCTTCCCGCATCACAACAAGTAGTAAGATGGGCGGCAATGAAAACTGCCGTCCACTACTTCGTTCGCAGCCGGCCTCACCTCAGCGTCGCCATCGTGCTTGGCGGCGTGGCCGGCATTTTCCTTCCCGCTTCCTGGCTCTGGCTCACGCGCACACTCGTCGCATGGAATATCGCGGTGTGGTTCTACCTGCTCACCATGGGCTGGATGATGATGCGCGCCGACCACCACGAAGTGAAGCGCATAGCCGCGCAGCAGGATGAACGCGGCTCGGTGATTCTCGGTGCGCTGGTCATCGCGGCCTTGATGAGCATTGGCGCCATCGTCGGCGAACTGTCCGCCATGAGCAAGATGGCCGAAGACGCGCGCAGCCTGCACTATGCACTGGTCATCGCCACGCTGCTTGGGTCCTGGTTCCTGCTTGGCGCGCTGTTCTGCTTCCACTACGCCCACCTGTATTACCAGCAGGGCGAGCGCTGCCTGCAATTCCCCGGCAACGAACGCCAGCCCGATTACTGGGACTTCCTCTATTTCTCGTTCACGATTGCCGTCGCCGCGCAAACCTCGGATGTGACCGTGCTGTCGCAGGACTTGCGCAAGCTGGTGCTCGGCCAGTCGGTGCTCAGCTTTTTCTTCAACCTGCTGATCCTCGGTTTGTCCGTGAACATTGCAGCCTCTTTGCTGAACTCCTGAGAAAGGAGTAGGATGGAATCGCGTGAAAACGCGTTTTGATGAACAAACGGGAGCAGCATATGCAAATCAATGTGAACACCGATAAAACCATCGAACGACATGCCGGCCTTGACGACCATGTACACAAAGTCGTGGAAGCCGCGCTTCACCGGTTCGGCGAACACATCAGCCGCGTCGAAGTCCACCTCAGCGAAAATAATGCACAGAAATCCTCGGACGGCGATATTCGCTGCCTGATGGAAGCGCGCATCAACGGTTATCAACCGATCGCTGTGAGCGACCACAACGCCACTCTGCACCAATCCATCAATGGCGCCGCGGATAAGCTGCAGCGCTCAATCGAGAGCGCCCTGGGACGCCTGTACGACAAGCGCCACACGCCGCAACCTGAATTCACTGAGGAGTAATTGACGCATGGCGGGCTAGCGGCCCGCCAACTCCTTCAGGTACTGCAATCCGCGCAAGGCGCGGCTGCCATACCAGGACATCATTTCCCCATCCACCAGCTGCACCGGCTTGCCGATCTGCCGCTCGAGCGCATCCGCGTGCTGCTCGGTGAAGCGATATGGCTCTGTCGACAGCAGCACCTGGTCGATCTGCGCCACCACGTCCTCCGACCACTTGAAGCCCGGATAGCGCGCTTCGCCCAACTCCGGAATCGTCCATCCGATCAGCGCCAGCATGTGCGCGATATAGGTGTCGCGAGAGATGGTCATCCAGGGGTCCTGCCAGATGCAATACAGCACGCGCTGCGGCGGCCCTTTAGGCGTGGACTCCAGTTCCGCCAGTGCGCGCGTGAAAGCCTCGCACCACACGTCCGCCTTCTGCTGCGCGCAGAAGACGCCGCCCATCAAGCGGGCCAGCGCGATATTGTCGCGCGGCGTGATCGGATGCGTGACCACGATGTTGGGCACGAATTCGGCAAGCTTGTCGACGGTAGGCTTTTCGTTTTCGTCGATGTTCACGACCACGTGGGTGGGTGCGAGCTTGCGGATCTTTTCGATATTCACGTCCTTGGTGCCGCCCACCTTGGGGATGGCGCGCACGGTGTCCGCAGGATGAATGCAGAAGCCCGTGCGCCCCACCAGTTGCGGCGCCAGGCCCAGGTCGCACAGCAGTTCGGTAATCGACGGCACCAGCGACACGATGCGCGCATCGGGCGCTGCTGCGTGTTGTTGGCCGAGAACATCGGTAAAGGTCATAGTGCTTAGAAACAAACAATCATGGCGTTATTGAAACACACTCGACAGCGAGTGCGCTATCATTGTCTCCTGTTCACCGCGCTGTACGGAAGTCCCTTGAAACTGATAAGTACCTTCGCCGCTTCTTCCCACTCGATCCGCGACCTGCACCTGTTCCGCGACGCGGATGAGGGCGAAGTCGCGCCCCTGCTGGCGTCCTGCCCTGTGATGCAGGTGGACGAAGGCGAAATCGTGTCCGATCCGCAGCGCGCGCGGCTGTATATCGTGCTGCGCGGAGCGCTGGCCGTGTCCGCCGACACGCGCTCGGGCGTAAGCGATGGCACGATCAGCAAGGTGCTGCCGGGCGAAAGCGTGGGCGAGCAATCGGTGCTGGATGAGGAAGCGGGCCTGTCCCATATCACCGCGCTGGAAGCCAGCGAAGTGCTGCTGGTCGAGGCCGAGCTGGTGTGGAAGCTGATCGACAATTGCAATGGCGTGGCGCGCAATCTGCTGCGTTTGCTCTCTTTCCGCATCCGCGCCGCCAATGCCCAGCTGCGGCGGCGGCAGAAGCTGGGCGAGTTCTATCGCCAGCTGTCGATGGTGGATGGGCTTACCAGTCTGTACAACCGCGCCTGGCTGAACGATGCCCTGCCCTCGCTGCTGGCGACTGCGCAGGACACGCAATCTCCCCTGTCGCTGGTGATGATCGATATCGACCACTTCAAGCGCTTCAACGATTCGCATGGACATCAGCTGGGCGACCAGGCCCTACGCACTGCCGCCCAGGTGCTGAGCAACGCCCTGCGTCCCACCGACTTCGCCGTGCGCTACGGCGGCGAGGAGATGATGGTCGTGCTGCCGGATACGCCGGAGAATGTGGCCATTTCCGTGGCCGAGCGGCTGTGCGAACGCATGCAGCGGGCGATCGTGTTCCGCGATATGCGCTTGCCCTTGCCGCATATTACGGCGTCGTTTGGCGTGGCCAGCCTGGAGGGCGGGCAGGATGAGCAGGGGCTTATCGCGAATGCGGACGCGGCCTTGTATCGCGCCAAGGAGGCGGGGCGGAATCGGGTGGCTGTTCACGGCGGACCTTAGGCGTTATCCGTCGTCGGCGTCTGCCCCTTGGCAAACGCATCAAACCCCTTCATCACCAGCTCATACGTCTTATCGATATTCGCAGCAATATCCCCGCCCAGCACATTCAGCCCCTTCAGGATATCGCGCGCCTCCTTGAAACCCTGCTCCACGCCGCCCTTGATCGTATCCATGAAGCGCGTCAGCGCCTCACCCCCTTCCAGCTCGGGATGCTGCTGCTGGAAGGCGCCAAAGAAGGCCGTGGACAGCGAAACGATGCGTCCCGCCGTCCCATCGGGCGAATTATCCTGGCCGGCCGCGTTCTGGATCGCATCTGGCCCGAACTCCGCCTCCAAATGTTCGTTGATGCTGTTGATCGCCGATTTGTAGACCAGAGCCAGCGGATCATTTTCCGATTGCAGGGAGATCGAAGCAGATTCCTGCAAGATCGACACATTCAGCTGCATCTTCGCGCGCTGGGTAGATGAAATCGCCGTATCCGTGCTGGCTGCGGCCGGCGCGGAGCGTGTATTGATGGAAACTGGATTTGACACAATAGTCCTCCTTGCCTCAGCATTCGGTAACGAATGATCACCACCGCACCATGAGCAACCACACCTTCCTTTGGCACGATTATGAAACCTTCGGCGCCGTTCCGCGCCGCGACCGTCCAGCCCAGTTTGCCGCGATCCGCACCGATGCCGAACTGAACGAGATTGGCGAGCCGATCATGCTGTTCTGCCAGCCCGCCAACGACTACCTGCCGGACCCGACCGCGTGCCTGATCACCGGCATTACGCCCCAGCAGTGCCTGGAGCAAGGTGTTCCTGAATACAAATTCGCTGCCGCCGTCGAGAAAGCTTTTTCCGAGCCGGGCACGATCGGCGTTGGCTACAACACCATCCGCTTCGACGACGAGGTGACGCGCTTCCTTTTCTGGCGCAACCTGATCGATCCTTACGCCCGCGAATGGCAAAACCAGTGCGGCCGCTGGGATTTGCTGGACGTGGTCCGGATGACTTACGCCCTGCGTCCCGAAGGCATCGAGTGGCCTAGCCATGATAACGGCAAACCAAGCTTCAAACTTGAGCACCTGACCAAGGCGAACGGCCTGGTGCACGAGGCGGCGCACGATGCGCTGTCCGACGTGCGCGCCACGATCGCCCTCGCCCGCCTGATCCGCGAGAAGCAGCCAAGGCTGTGGGATTTTTGCCTGGCATTGCACAAGAAGGACCGCGTGGCCGACGAGATCGGCATGCACCTGGCGCCGGCGCTGCGCCAGCCTTTCCTGCACGTGTCCGGCATGTTCCCGGCCGAGCGCGGCTGCCTCGGACTGGTCTGGCCGTTGGCCGGGCATCCGACCAACAAGAACGAGCTGCTGGTCTGGGATTGTGCCTACGACCCTTCCGAATTGTTCACGCTCGATGC
This sequence comes from Pseudoduganella sp., assembly GCA_036404755.1. Taxonomy (GTDB): domain Bacteria; phylum Pseudomonadota; class Gammaproteobacteria; order Burkholderiales; family Burkholderiaceae_D; genus Rugamonas. The sequence continues at coordinate 708 of DASWYX010000475.1, read as the reverse complement.
GGAAACGATCCGGGTCCGCCTCTTCACGCGCAGCGAAGCGATGCCGGAAGGCATGACGCGCTTGCCGATCAAGAGCATCCACCTCAACAAGTCACCGATGCTGGTGTCCAACCTGAAGACGCTGCGTCCCGAAATGGCGGCGCGCTGGGGGATCGACCTGGAACAGGGCCATGCCTACGCGAAGTTGGCGGCAGCCGGTCCTGATATGACGGCGATCTGGGCAGAAGTGTTCTACCGCCCGGCCGGCGAGCCGGCGGATGTGGATGAAGATCTCTACGGCGGCTTTGTCGGCAACGGCGACCGCCGGCTGCTGGATTCGCTGCGGCGCGAGCCTCCGGCCAAGCTGGCATCCATGCCTGCGCCGTTCCAGGATGAACGCCTGGGCGAACTGCTGTTCCGCTACCGCGCGCGCAATTTCCCGCAGACTTTGTCGGAAGAGGAAATGCAGCATTGGGAGGAACACCGCGCGGCACGCCTGTACGACGGCGCAGGCGGGGCGCGCACGGTGGATGACCTGTTTGCCGAAGCCGATCAGCTGCAGAGCGAGGCGGATGAGCGGGGGGAGCAGATTCTGGCTGCGCTCTATGATTATGTGGAGATGATTGCGCCGGAGCGCTATTGAAACCAAACACCGGGGTCAGAACCAAGGGTCAGACCCTCGGCCTGCGGCGGCCGCGTGCCAGGGTCTGACCCTTGGGTCTGACCCGT
>DASWYX010000474.1:0-4679 GCA_036404755.1 Pseudoduganella sp. | reverse complement strand
AGGAAGATGCCTTGCTTTAAAAGATGATTAATTTACATTAGCATATAAATTCAGCACATGTCGAATGCCTGCATTTCAACGGAAACGAAGGCCTGCGCCAGTCTCGCCACCGAGGCGTAAAAGCGCGCCTGTGGATGAGCGATGATCGCGTTGCACATGCGGTCCGCCCAGGGCGAAATGTGTGTCGCGAAGAACTGCTTTTGTGTTGCAATGCTGCCATGCATCAACTCATCCGAGGTGATCAGGAAGCGCATCACGTCGCACAACGCGGCGAAATGGTCTTCGCTTTCCGGCATGTCGTCGACCCGCTCCAGGCCCAGCTGAGACAAGTCGGTACGCAGCGCGGCCAGCGGCTTTTCCATCATGAAGCCGGTCAGGTAATAGGAGCCGTACAGGAATATTTCCGGCTTGCCGACGCCGATGAACAGGGTCTCGTATTCGTCGCGCGCGATCTCGGCGCTCGTTTCCCGGCAGGCGCGCTGCAGGCCGCGCCAGGTGTCGACCAGGATGCCCTCGCCTTCCACCGGGGTGGGCCCGATCTCGTCCAGCAGGTCCTGCAGGGGCGGCGCGTAAAACAGCATGGCCAGCACGGCATACAGTTCGGCGCGGGCGGCTTCTTCACCGCCGTCCTGGCGCTCGAAACGCAGTGGAGTCTCGTTCATGTCCGTTTCACCTCGAAGATCGATACTTCCCGGGCCGGTTCCATCATGTCGATCACGCGGCAGTCGGAGCACATGCGCAGCCGGTCGATATTGCCGGCAAAGGCGCCGTGCGAGGACAGCTTCGCCACCATGTTCTCCACCATTTGCAGCGTGCCGAACGGTTTCTGGCAGCGGATGCAGTGATAGGGCTGGGCTTCATTGAGCACGCGCGCCTGCTTCGCCTCGGGCGCCAGCAACAGGCGCGGCGTGAGCGTGATGGCGTTTTCCGGGCAGGTCTGTTCGCACAGTCCGCACTGCACGCAGTTCGTCTCGGTGAAGCGCAGCTGCGGCAGGCTGGGATTGTCCGACAGCGCCGCTTCGGGGCAGGCGCCGACGCAGGCCATGCACAGCGTGCAGGAATCCTTGTTCACGTCCAGCGTGCCGAAGGGTGCGCCCGCCGGCAGCGCCAGCTCCTGCTGCGGTTGCGGCGCGTGAGCCAGCAGGTGGCTCAGGGCAAAGTCCAGCGTGTTGCGCTTGAGGGCGGCCATATTGAAGCTTGCCGCCGCCTCGGGCGCCTGGCCCGCTTCGACGCGGCGCAGCGCGGCATCCAGCTCCGGCGTGCTTGCGGCCTGCAGCAGCTGCAGGTGCTGGCCCGCATAGCCCAGGCCCGTGAGAATGGTTTGCGCGATCACGATCTGCTTTTCCAGCGCCTCACGGTACTGCGGCGCTTCGTCGCCCGCAGCCAGCAGCAGCACGTTCGATGCGCCATAGGCGACGACGGACAGCCAGACATCGATGCCGGTCGAGGCCACGTGGTGCAGGGACAACGGTATCACGCGCGCCGGCAGCCCTTGTGCCGCACCAGCGCCCGCGAGCTGGCCAAGCTGCATGATCAGTTCCGCGCCCTGCCCTGCGCCATGCAGCAGCAACGCCGGGCGCTTGCCGCCAGCCCTGGCGTATGTGCCCAGCATGGTCTTGATGCGCACGCCCAGGTCGGACGTGCGCGGGTAGGCATAGCTCAAGGCGCCGGACGGGCAAACCGTCGTGCAGGCGCCGCAGCCCGCGCACAGGTTCGGGTTGACCTTGATATGGTCGCCGTTGGTGCTGATCGCTTCGGCCGAGCAGATGTCGATGCAGGCATTGCAGCCGGGCTGCTTGCTGCGGCTGTGCGCGCAGATGCTGTCCTTGTAGGCGAAGAAGCGCGGCTTGCTGAAAGTGCCGGTCAGGTCCGCCAGTTGCAGCGCCTGTTCGGCGGCCTGGGCTTCGTCCGTGCCGGGTGCGAAATAGCCTTGCGGCGGCTGGTGCATGCGCAGCAGCGGGGTGTCGTGCAGGTCGAATATGAGATCGAATTCCGCGCTGCGTTCCGTGTCGCGGCGCTCGAAACTGATTGCACCGACCGCGCCGCAAGCCTGCACGCAGTCGCGGTGGTCCCGGCAGGCGTCGAGATCGATCTGGTAGTTCAGCCCGATCGCGTTCTCCGGACAGGCCTTGATGCAGGCATTGCAGCGCGTGCACAGATCGAGGTCGATGGGATTGGCCTGCTGCCAGCTGGCCTTGAAGGCGCCAAGCCAGCCTTCTATGCGCGGCTGGGCGCCGGTCCAGGTGGGCCATTGGTGGCCGGTCAGGGCGCCCTCGCCGCTGGTGATCAGCAGGCTTACCTGCAATTGATGGTCCAGCCGTTTCGCCCAGCGCAGCACGCGCTCGGCGGGGCCGGCCAGCAGTACGCGGCCTTCGGACTGGTACTCGACTTCCGGTACCGGCTCCGGGTCCGGCAAGCGGGCCGCTGCCAGCAACGCGGCCATCTTCGGCGTCACGTGCGCCGCTTCGGCGCTCCAGCCGGCCGTTTCGCGGATGTTCACGAAGCGCAGCGGCGCTACCGTTTCCTTCATCTCCGCCAGTTCCTCGAACAGCGGCTGCTCCTGGGTGCAGGCGACCACGATGCGTTCGGCGCCTTCCAGCGTGTCCAGATAGCTGTTCACTTCGCGCCGGCACAACTGGTGCGCGACCGGCAGCTTGTCCTCGCCCAGCGCGGCGCCCAGCGCCGCACCATCCACCGGCATCGTGTGGTTGCAGTTACAGACTTTGATTCGCGTGGTCATTGGATTCCTGGCTTGTAGCTTGGATATTGTCGACACCCGCTGCGTGCTGGTCCGCCGCGTCCTGCGCTGCGCCCTGCGCATCGCTCCCGGCGCCCGGCTTCGCTATCTCTTGCTCCGTTGCCTCGCATTGCGACGGGCCGGAGCCTGCGTCGTCGCCCGCCGCGACCGCGACCGCGTCCCCGTCCGTGCTCGCCGACGGCAAGGGCAACGTCCCCTTGCTGGCCGCCCATTCCCGCTCAATCGCCGCGAGTGGATTGAGCAAGTCCTTCGCATGATTCAGCGCCGCGATCATGGCCGGCGTCATGGGCTCGAACTTGTTGTAGTCCTCGATATAGGTATCCAGGCCGTCCATCACATTGAAGCGGGGATCGGAGAACAGCTTCTTCATGGCCGCCCTGCGCACGGTCTCGTCCACGCCGCGCGCCACGAAAGGCGTGAAATCATCATCGGCGGCCAAGGCGGCCACCTGTTCCAGGGTCGGTTGCGGAAGCTCCGGTTTGACTTCTTCGAGCGGTTCGGGCGCGGCAACTTCAGCCTGGGCGGCTTCAGTCTTGCGCCGCGACCAGCGCGCGAAGAAAGTCTCAGCGGCCACGGCGCCAGCTCTCCTGTTCCGCCATTTGCTGCACGCCTGCGCCGCCTTCGAAGGAAGGCTTGCGGCGTTTGCGCTTGGGCTCCGGCCGGTAAAACTCCTGAACGAAAGACTCGAGCTGCCGCACGATGAAGGCCGGCGCCGGCAAGGTGTCGACCAGCTCGCCTCCGTCCATCATCCGGGCCGCCTCGTTATAAGAGAGCGTTACCACTTGCGGCACGGCGATTTCGGTCGCCTCGTCCATGCGCCACATCACGAACCAGCATGGCGCCCGGGAATCGAGATTCAGAAAATATCCCTCCGCCTCGTCGGAATACAGGCGAAGTTCGAATCCGGTAAACAGCCAGCGGGTGTCGGACGGATCGTCGTGCAGGCACCTGGGCGCGCCATCGCGTACCCAGGGTGACACCACCACTTCTGCAGGTTGCCACTGATACGGTTGCCAGCGGCTTTTAAGCGGACGTCTCTGCATGACGACCGCAAGACTCAGTGCATCTGTTTCCAACGCTCCCCCGTCACACGCTTTATTGCGTTGCAGCAAAAATCATTCTGAAACTGACCCCAACATACTGCACCAGTTTTAAAACAAATGCCACACGTAAAACGTTTCAATTTTTGCTCTTTCGCTAACACTACTATAAGATGCCTGCCTTTCCCACTAAGAAGGAGATTGCATGATCCGCACCCAGGCAAGCCGATTCATTGTCGCGCTCTTTTCCTTACTCGTAGCTTTCAGCGTGCACGCCCAGAAGCTGCCCAATGTGATGGTCCTCGCCACCGGCGGCACCATTGCCGGCACCGGCGCCAGCTCGACCACCACCGTTGGCTATACCGCCGCCACTGTCGGCGTGCAGCAGCTGATCAGCGCCGTGCCCGAGCTGACCAAGGTCGCCAACGTCACCGGCGAGCAGGTCTTCCAGATCGCCAGCGAAAGCATGACCAATGAACACTGGCTGACCCTGGCCAAGCGCGTGAACGCACTGCTGGCCCAGCCGAATGTGGACGGCATCGTCGTCACCCACGGCACCGACACGCTGGAGGAAACCGCCTACTTCCTGAACCTCGTCGTCAAGAGCCGCAAGCCGGTCGTGCTGGTGGGCGCCATGCGCCCATCCACCGCCCTGTCCGCGGACGGCCCGATCAATCTTTATAACGCCGTGATCCTGGCCGGCAGCCCGGAAGCCGTCGGCAAAGGCGTGCTCGTTGCGCTGAATGACCAGATCCAGTCCGCCCGCGACGTCAGCAAGACCAATACCTCCACGCCTGATTCCTTCCGCACCCCGGAATTGGGCCTGCTGGGTTATATGCAGGGGAATAAGGCTTATTTCTACCGCACCTCCACCCGCAAAC
>DASWYX010000473.1:0-9618 GCA_036404755.1 Pseudoduganella sp. | reverse complement strand
AGCAGGTGGACGCCTACTACACGCCGCTGAACGCTCAAACCGATGCGAGCCTGCGCGAAGCGTTCATCCGCATCGCAGAAACGGCGGACGAAGACCCGCGCATCCAGGTCGAAGGCCGCGAACTGAAGGCGCTGCGCAAGGCCGGCACCATCATCTGGTTCGACTTCGCGACCTTGTGCGGCGGGCCCCGTTCGCAGAACGATTACCTGGAAATCGCCAGCCGCTTCCATACCGTGATATTGTCCGGGATACCGATGATGTCGGCCGGCCAGTCGTCCGAGGCGCGCCGCTTCACCTGGCTGATCGACGTGTTCTACGACCAGAAGGTCAAGCTCATCATGTCGGCCGAGGTGGCGCCGGATGAACTGTACACGACCGGCATGCTGGCCAATGAATTCCACCGCACCGTGTCGCGCATCGTCGAGATGCAGTCGCGCGAGTATATGGAAAAGGAGCAGCGCGGCGTTGCCGCTGCGCTGTCCTGACAAGGAGATAAATTTGAAAAACTGGATGCCGCTTGTGCTGTTCCTGCCGGCCCTGGCGCTGGCGCAGGACATTGGCCGCCCGGCGACCATCGGCGCACCCGCCGTGCCGCAAACCCACTCGGTCGAACAGGCCGACGACAAGCTGCGCAAGGTGAAGCAGGACCGCGATGTGGCGGAGGCGGAATATGCCGCCGCCGAGCAGGTGTGCTACAAGAAGTTTTTCGTCAACCATTGCCTGGACAAGGCCAAGGAAAAGCGCCACGCGGTGCTTGTGGACCTGCGCGCGATCGAGAACGAAGCCAATTACTTCAAGCGCCGCCACGCCGTTGAGATGCGCGACCGCGAGCTGGAAGACCGCAACCAGAAGGACGCCGCCGAAGCCGCCTACCGCGCCGCCAATCCGGCGCCGGTAAAGGCCAATCCGGCGGATCGTGCGCCACCGAAGCCGGCCCCCGTGTCGCTGGAGCAGCGCGCAGCCACGCACGCGGCCAAGGAACGCGAGCGCCAGGCCAGGGAAGCCGCCGAGGTGCCGAAGCGCGCCGCCAACGTGGCCGAATACGAACGCAAGAAAGCCGAAGCCGAACGCCGCCAGGCCGACGTCGCGAAAAAGAAAGCGGAGAAAGAAGAAAAGCGCCGCAAGCGCGCCGAATCCGCGAAGCCTGCCGCCGCGCCAGCGCCGCAGCCCCCCGCCCAATAACCTCCGCCGCCGGCCGCCGCCACGCGGTGGCCGCGCCCGGCGCGTCCGATCAATGCGCCATCAAACCGCCTTGCGCAACTTCTGCACAGTGTAATTGGGCTCTTCCTTCGGCAACGCGACCAGCTTCACAATCGCCATCGAGGCGTTATCGCCCTTGCCCTGGGCCCGTTCGCGCGCCTTGTTGATCAACATTTCGGACGCCTCGCGCGGCGACTTGCGCGACACCACATTGGCCAGTTCCGCGTCCGTGAAATACCCCCACAGCCCATCCGAGCACAGCAGGAAGGAATCACCCGCCTTCAAGCCCTCATGGATACCAAGAGTCACAAACGGCTCCTTTTCCCGATTGCCAAGAACATTGGCAAGAAGCTTAGAGTTACGGTGCTTGCGGGCCGCTTCTTCGGGCAAACCATCGTGCTGCATCAGGTGCGCGACGTAGTCAGAATCGTTACTTCTAGCAACAAATTCCTTGTTGGAAAAACGATACAGACGCGAATCGCCGACCGTCGCCCACACCGCCTGGCGCTGCGGCGTGAGCATCAGCAGCACCATCGTGCTCTGCGCCTCGCCGCTGCCGGCCAGGGGATTCATGACGAGGATGCGGTGCGTGTCGAGCGCGATTTCGCGCATCAATTCCTGGATGCGGGGCAGGTTCGCGACTTCCGCCGCGCGGTATTCATCGAAGAGCTGCTTGGCCGTGTGCAGCAACTGATCGGCGCCGACCGCGCCGCCGCTGACGCCGTCCGCCAGCACGGCGAGCACATAGCCCGGCGCCTTGGGGGCCGTGAACAGGGCAGTACGGTCGTTTTGCTGCGGCCGGCTGCCAATATGCTGGGCGGTGCCGGCCTCGATCTTGTATGCGCTCATAAGTCCTTCTTGTGACTGCTTTTTTCCGATGCTTACCTGAGTTAAACTATGCACCGGACCGCAGTTTTGTTGCAAGTATAGTTTGTTTCCTGAGCGAAATACCACCCCATGACCAACGTAGAAGAAATCCAGCGCCGCATTATCGAACTCGATGTCGAGCATCGCGACCTGGATGCCGTGATCGAAATGCTGACCCTGGATGGTCACCACGATCAACTACAGTTGCGCCGCCTCAAGAAGCGTAAATTGCAACTGAAAGACTATATCACCCTGCTGAAAATGCAATTGGTGCCCGATGTACCGGCCTGAGCAGGGCCATTAACTTTATTTCCCCTTGACCGAACAACAGTTGACGCCCGCCGTTCCCGGCGAGCCCGAGCTGCCATTGGAGCCGCCCGGTAAGCATGATGCAGAGATCGAACGTCTGTTCGGCACCGGCGGCCCGCTGGGGCCTGCAGTTGGGGGATTTCGTCCGCGTAAAGCGCAGACCGAGATGGCCAAGGCCATCGCCGGCGCCATCGACCAGCAGCAAACCCTGATTGCCGAAGCGGGCACCGGTACGGGCAAGACGTTTGCCTATCTGGTCCCGGCCCTGATGTGGGGCGGCAAGACGATCGTCTCCACCGGCACCAAGAACCTGCAGGACCAGCTCTTCCTGCGCGACATCCCGACCGTGCGCGGGGCATTGCAGGCGCCGGTGTCGGTCGCGCTGCTGAAGGGCAGGGCGAACTACGTCTGCCACTATCACCTGGAGCGCACGCTGCAGAACGGCCGCATGACCTCGCGCGAGGACGTGGGCTATCTGCGCGAAATCTCGCGCTTCCTGAAGATGACCAGCACGGGCGACAAGGCCGAACTGGCGCGCGTGCCGGAAAATGCGCTGGTGTGGAACCTGGTGACGTCCACGCGCGAAAACTGCATGGGCCAGGAATGCCAGTATTACCAGGACTGCTTCGTCATGAAGGCGCGCCGCGAGGCGCAGCAGGCGGACGTGGTCGTGGTCAATCACCACCTGTTCTTTGCCGACGTGGCGCTGAAGGATACCGGCGTGGCCGAGCTGCTGCCGTCCGCGAATACCGTGATCTTCGACGAGGCGCACCAGCTGCCCGATACCGCCACGCTGTTCTTCGGCGAGACCGTGTCCACTTCGCAGATCCTGGAACTGTGCCGTGATGTGCTGGCCGAGGGCCTGGCGCATGCGCGCGACGGCGCCGAGTGGGCCAAGGTCGTGGCGCCGGTGGAGAAGGCTGCGCGCGACCTGCGCCTGACCTTCCCGCAGGATATCGTGCGCATGTCGCTGCCGCAGATCGTGCCATCGTCCGATTTCTTCCCGGCGCTGCAGACGCTGAAGGATCAACTGATCGACCTGGTCGCGGTCCTGGAACGCAATGCCGAACGCGCCGAAACCATCGAGCAATGCCGCGTGCGCGGCGCCGAACTGTCGCAGCGCCTGGAAGCGTGGAAGTACGATCCGAAAGCGAAAGTCGCGAAGGGCGAGGAAGCGGTCTACTGGGTGGAGTGCTTCCAGAGTTCACTGCAGCTGCACAAGACGCCGCTGTCCATCGCCCCCATCTTCAACGGCCAGCGCGAAGGCGTGCCGCGTAGCTGGATCTTCACCTCGGCCACACTGGCAGTGAAGAACGACTTCCAGCATTTCGCCCAGCAGCTTGGCCTGGAAAACGAAGTGGCGCGCAGCTGGCCCAGCCCTTTCAACTATGAGCAGCAGGGCATCCTGTACGTGCCGACCGGCTTGCCGGACCCGAATTCGATGGGCTACACGGACGCCGTGCTCGATGCGGCCCTGCCCATCATCGAAGCGGCCGGCGGACGCACCTTCCTGCTGTGCACGACCTTGCGCGCCGTGAAGCGCGCGGCTGAACGCCTGCGCGATGAATTTGAAAAGCGCGGCCTGAACTACCCGCTGTTCGTCCAGGGCGACCGTGGCCGCACCGAATTGCTCGACCAGTTCCGTAAGGCCGGCAACGGCGTGCTGATTGGCTCGCAGAGTTTCTGGGAAGGGGTGGACGTGCGCGGCGAGGCGCTGTCGCTGGTGATCATCGACAAGCTGCCGTTCGCGCCGCCCGACGATCCCGTGCTGGCCGCCCGCATCGAAGTGATGGAACGCCAGGGCTTGAACGGTTTCATGCACCACACCCTGCCCGAGGCCATCATCAACCTGAAGCAGGGGGCGGGACGCTTGATCCGCGACGAAGCCGACCGCGGCGTGCTGATGCTGTGCGACCCGCGCGTGATCAGCAAGCCTTACGGCCGCCGCATCTGGCAAAGCCTGCCGCCGTTCAAGCGTACGCGCGAAGCGGCGGAGGTCATTGCATTCTTCCGCGGCGATAAATAAAACCAACGGCATAAAACAGGTGGCTGCCACATCCTGGCAGGGTGGCAGCCGCAGTGCGGCTGCCACCAGGTTCACGCCTTGGGTTTTATTGCGCGCTGGCCGCTTTCTCGATCAGGTCCGCCACTTCCTTCGGGTGCGAGGTCATCACCACGTGGGAGGCGCCGTTGATGACGACGGTCTGGCGCGAGCCGGCGCGGTCGGCCATGAATTGCAGGGCGGCGGCGGGAATGTTCTTGTCGGCCTTGCCGTACACGAACCAGGACGGGAGGTTCTTCCACGTCGCTTCTTCCGTCTTCTCGCTCAGCGCCGCTTCCGTGATCGGACGCTGGCCCGCTGCCATCAGCTTCGCTTTCGCGGCCGGCACGTCGGCGGCGAACTGGCTGGGGAATTTGTCCTGCTGGATGTAGAGGTCCTTGTTGCCATCGCCCAGAGTGACCGGCGCCGCCAGGGTCGGGCCCAGCGTGCTGCCCGGGAATTTGCCGGACAGTTCCAGCGCCGACTCGCCCACTTCAGGCGCGAACGCCGCCACGTACACCATCGCCTTCACATTCTGGTTGCCGCTGGCAGCGGCCGTGATCACGGAGCCGCCGTAGGAGTGGCCGACCAGCACCACCGGACCCTGGATGCCCTTCACGATGCTCGACACATACGCGCCGTCGCCTTTCACGCTGCGCAGCGGATTGGCGGCGCCGACGACCTTGTAGCCATCCTTGATCAGTTTTTGCGAGACGCCGTCCCAGCTGGAGGAGTCGGCAAAGGCGCCGTGCACCAGCACGATGGTCGGACGTTCAGCGGCGAAGGCGGCGTTGCCAAACAGGGTGGCGGCGGCAATGGCGGTAGCGGCGAAGAATTTGGCGTTCATGATTTTTTCCTTTGGGTGAATGATTGGATGAACGAATATTAGCGCGATAAACATTATTGCGCAAGTGTTTTGTGTACTAATTAATTTGGCCGGGGTGGCGAGGGCCGGGGCGGTTGGCGCCCCCCCGTAAATGTTCAGGCGTGGGGATGGATGACGATCTTGCCGGTGACCTTGCGTGCCGCCATATCGTTCAGCGCCTGCGGCGTGTCCGCCAGCGCATAGCGCGCCGAGATGTGCGGACGGATCTTGCCTTCGCCCAGCCAGCCAAGCAGCTGCTGCATGCCGGCCAGGTTGGCCTTCGGCTCGCGCTTGGCGAACTCGCCCCAGAACACGCCGACGATGGACGCGCCCTTGAGCAGGGCCAGGTTCAGCGGCAGCTTCGGAATCTCGCCGTTGGCAAAGCCCACTACCAGGTAGCGTCCGCGCCAGGCGATGGAGCGGAAGGCCGGCTCCGAATACTCGCCGCCGACCGGATCGTAGATCACGTCCGGTCCCTTGCCGCCGGTCGCCGCCTTGACTGCTTCGCGCAAGTCTTCCTTCGCATAGTTGATCACCACGTCCGCGCCGTGCGCCTTGCACACCTGCAGCTTGCCGTCGCTGGACGCCGCCGCGATCACGCGCGCACCAAGCGCCTTGCCGATCTCGATCGCCGCCAGGCCGACGCCGCCGGCTGCGCCCAGCACCAGCATGGTCTCGCCATGCTTCAGCGCGGCGCGGTCCACTACAGCGTGATGCGAGGTGCCGTAGGTGAGGGTGATCGAGGCGGCGGTATCGAAGTCCATCCCCTGCGGCATGGGCATCAGCGCCGCGGCAGGCACCAGCAGCTGTTCCGCGAAGCCGCCGTGGGCGGAAAAAGCGATCACGCGGTCGCCTGGCTCGAAGCCGCGCACGTCCGCGCCGACGGCGCGCACCACGCCGGCGACCTCGTTGCCGGGGGTGAAGGGCAGGGCGGGCTTGTACTGGTACTTGCCCTGGATGATGAGCACATCCGGGAAATTGACGCCGGCCGCTTTCACGTCCAGCACCACGTGGCCCGGCGCGGCCACGGGATCGGGCACCTCCTCCACGCGCAGCGTGTCCGGCAGGCCCCAGTCATTGCACACGATAGCTTTCATTTCCCCTCCAGTTGGCGAACGATCGTTCTATTATGCCCCAGAATGGTTTGCGAATGCGCAAAGACCTGGCGGGCCGCCTTGTTACAGTGGCTAGGCCAGCCAGAGAGAAGAGGTAAGCGCCATGGCGATCCGTTACGGCTGTTTCTTCAGTTATGCGCACGGCCAGCACGCGTACATGAGCAAGTTCAAGGACGACCTGATCGACGCCCTGAAGTGCTACCTGGAGCCGCATTTCGACAATGAAAAGGAGCTGTTCGTCGACAGCGAACAGCTGGGCGGCGGCGACGACCTGGACCGGCGCATCGCGCTGGCCCTGTGCCAGAGCGTGTGCATGATCGTGATCTATACGCCGAAGTACGAAGCCCATCCCTACACGCGGCGCGAGTTCGCGGCCATGCAGCTGATCGAGGCCGAGCGCAGCCAGTGGTACGAGCTGCCCAGCCACCTGATCATCCCCGTCATCATGACGCGCCACCCGGTCAGCCTGCCGCCGCAGATCTGCGAACCCGGCTTCTACGTGGACTTCTCGCGCTACACGCTGGCCACCGGGGACCTGAAGACCAATCCGGACTTCCTGCCCGATATCCGCCGTATCGTGGACCGCATCACCATGCACTACCACTGCCTGCGCTACAACATGCCGGCCGATCATGATTGCAGCCGCTTCGTGCTGCCGCCCATTCCGCCGGAGTGGCGTGCCGCTCCGGCACCCCATTTCCCACGTTGAGGATCGCCATGGAACTTGTCCGCCACTCCCTCGCTGCGCCCGGAGCGCTTGCCACTTTTTATTCCTATAAAGGCGGCGTTGGCCGCACGATGGCGCTGGCCAACCTGGCCGTGCTGCTGGCGCGGCCCGCCACGCCGGTGCTGATGGTGGACTGGGACCTCGATGCGCCCAGCCTGCACTATTTCTTCCCCGGCGCCGAGCGGCCCGGCGTTCTCGAGTTTTTCGAAGCCTGCCGCGAGTATCTGCGCCAGCGGCACGGCGCCGCGCCCGATGCGCAACTGGCGGACACGCTGCTGGACGCCGTCGGCTGGGACCAGTACGTGTCGCGGGTGGACGATATGCGCCCCATCTACCTGATGCGGGCCGGCCGCTTCGACGCCGATTATGCGGAACGCGCCGCGCGCTTCGACTGGCAGGCGCTGTTCGAAGCCTGTCCCGCGCTGTTCCGCACCCTGGCCGCGCGCCTCACGGCCCGCTTCAGCCACGTGCTGGTCGATGCGCGCAGCGGCCGGGCCGACAGCGCCGGCATTTGCACCACGCTGCTGCCCACCCAGCTGGTGCTGCTGTTCACGCCCAACCGTCCCCAGCTCGAAGGCATGGAAGCACTGGTGGCGCGCGCCACGGCCTACCGCAGCAGCCAGGAGGATGAACAGCGCCCGCTGCTGGTCTACCCGCTGCCGTCGCGCATCGAGGCCGGCCACGCCGGGCAGCGCGCGCTGTGGCGGCGCGGCGACGTGGCGCGCCGCATTCCCGGCTACCAGCCGCTGTTCGAGCGCGCCCTGGCCGAGGCATACGGGTTTTCGCGGCTGTCGCTGGAAGACTATTTCGACCAGGTGCAACTGCCGCAGTGCGGCGGCCATGGCTGCGGCGAACCCTTGCCGGCGCTGGACGAGGAAGCGGGCGACCGCTTTGCGCTGGCGCACAGTTACCGCGCCTTCCTTGGCTGGTTCCGCGACGGGCTGTGTCCTTGGGAAGGCGTGGCCGCGGCGGCGGCGCCGGAGCAGAAGTCCATATTGCAGCCGGCGCGTGACGCGAGCAGGCAACACAAGTTGCTGACGGAGCAGGACAGGGCGCCGTACTGGCGCCCCAGGCTCGGCCGTGATGGCGCCCCGGGCGCACTGCGGGCGGACCTCGCGGAGCCCGGCTAGTCGGTCAAAAAACTTGCAAAATTCTTAGTTAAAGGAAGGCGCCGCATGCGCTTTGCGGCCGTTGCTTCAGGTAAAATTCTCCGTTATGAGAATCCTTATCAGCAACGACGACGGCTACCTGGCGCCCGGCATCAACGCGTTGGCCGAGGCCCTGCAGCCCATTGCGGACATCGTGGTCGTGGCGCCGGACAGCAACCGTTCGGGCGCCTCGAATTCCCTGACGCTGGACCGGCCCTTGTCCGTCCAGCAAGCCGCCAATGGTTTCTATTTTGTTAACGGCACGCCGACCGACTGCGTCCACGTGGCGCTGACCGGCATGCTGCCGGAGCTGCCGGACCTGGTCGTTTCCGGCATCAATAATGGCCCGAACATGGGCGACGACACCCTGTACTCGGGCACCGTGGCCGCCGCCACCGAGGGTTATCTGTTTGGCATTCCCGCCATCGCCTTTTCGCAGGGCAGCTATGGCTGGACCCACGTGGACGCCGCCGCCAGAGTGGCGCGCGACATCGTGGAGCGCTACATGGATGCGCTGGAAAGCCCCTACCTGCTGAACGTGAACATTCCCTGCCTGCCGTATGAGCAACTGGGCCCGCTGACGCCGACCCGCCTGGGCCGCCGCCACCAGGCCGAACCCGTGATCCGGGCGCAGGACCCGCGCGGCCGCGAAATCTTCTGGATTGGCCCGCCCGGCGCCTGCAAGGATGCGGGCGAGGGCACCGATTTCCACGCCGTCAGCAGCGGGCGCGTGTCCGTGACGCCGCTGCAGATCGACCTGACGCACAAGACCCAACTCGCAACCTTGGCAAAGGCCCTCGCATGAGCGAAAAGACCCGCCAGTTCCCGCTGCCCCTGTCATCCATCACGGACAAGGCCCAGAAGAATCAGCCGGTCTTTTCCCCCGTGGCGACGCCGCAAACCGCCACCCAGAACGCGGCCCGCACGGCCGCCAGCAATCCCTGGCGCCCGCCTACCGCGGTCGCCTCGCCATCGCGCTTGCACGCCTATGCGATGGAACGCGCCCAGCCCCTGCCTTCGCCTGCGCCGCGCCAGCATGCGCTGGTGTCCGAGGCGGTGCGTCATGCGATGGTGCAGCGCGTCGCCAAGCAGGGCGTGAAGGACCAGGTGGTGCTCGACGCCCTGGCCCGCGTGCCGCGCCACGCCTTCATGGATGAAGGGCTGGCGCCGCAGGCATATATTGACGCATCGCTGCCTATCGGCCATCACCAGACGATATCGCAGCCCTATATCGTGGCGCGCATGATCGAGGCTGCCGGCATCGGTTCCACCGACCGCGTGCTGGAGATCGGCGCGGGCTCGGGCTACGCGGCCGCCGTGCTGGGAGAGCTGGCCGGCGGCGTCTT
>DASWYX010000472.1:0-2663 GCA_036404755.1 Pseudoduganella sp. | reverse complement strand
CGGCGGCGCCATCAGCCTGAGTGCCGAGGTGCAGGACGAGCAGGTGCGCATCCGCGTGAAGGACAACGGCATCGGCATCCAGGCCAATATGTTGAACGAGATCTTCGAGCTGTTCATCCAGGCCGATACGTCGCTGGAGCGCACCACGGCCGGCCTGGGCGTCGGCCTGTCGCTGGCGCGCAAGCTGGTGGAACTGCATGGCGGCACCATCCGCGCCTATAGCGAAGGGCAGGGCAAGGGCAGCGAAGTGGTCGTGACGCTGCCGGTGCTGGCGGCGCCGGCCAGCGCGCCGGTTGCATCGCAAGGCACGGAGGGGCCCGTGCGGCAGTACCGCATCCTGCTGGCGGACGACAATATCGATTTCGTCAACAGCATTGGTTCGCTGCTGCGGTCCATGGGCCACACGGTGCAGATCAGCCATGACGGCAACCAGGCGCTGGTGGCGGCGGAAGCCTTCGTGCCGGACTTCGCCTTCCT
Organism: Pseudoduganella sp.; assembly: GCA_036404755.1. Lineage (GTDB taxonomy): Bacteria > Pseudomonadota > Gammaproteobacteria > Burkholderiales > Burkholderiaceae_D > Rugamonas. Next base: position 2,186 of record DASWYX010000472.1, on the reverse strand, counting down.
CGATATCGGCCTGCCGCAGATGAACGGCTACGACCTGGCGCGCGCGTTGCGCCGCCTGCCCACGCTGCGCAAGACGGTGCTGGTGGCCGTTACCGGCTGGGGGCAGCAGAAGGACCGTCAACAAGCCTTTGACGCCGGCTTCGAGGGCCATCTGGTGAAGCCCGTCAGCTTTGAGCAGATCAGCGCGATCCTGGCCGGCAGCCGGGAGGGATTCGCCCATGCTGTTTGACCTGACCGACCTGCGCCTCTTCATCCATATCGCCGAGCAGAAAAGCCTGACGCGCGCGGCGGAGCGCATGCACATCTCGCTGGCGGCGGCCAGCAACCGCATCAAGGAACTGGAAACGCGCTTCGGTACGCGCCTGCTGTACCGCGAAAACAAGGGCGTGCAGCTGTCGCCGGCCGGCGAGACGCTGCTGGCCCATGCCCAGGCTTTCATGCAGCAGGTGGAGCGGCTGAAAAGCGATATGCAGCAGTACAACAATGGCATCAAGGGCCATATCCGCATCTTCGCCAATACCACGGCGGTGACCGAATTCATGCCCGAGGTGCTGGGCCATTTCCTGAGCCGTCATCCGCAGGTCAACGTGGCGCTGGAGGAGCGCCTGAACCAGGAAATCGTGCGCGGCATCCAGGAGGGCACGGCCGATATCGGCATCGCTGCCGGCCCGGTGTCCGGCGCGGGCCTGGAGATCATCAATTTCTCGACGGACCGGCTGGTGCTGGCGGCGGCCCTCGACCATCCGCTGGCCCGGCTGAGCGAAACCAGTTTCGCGGAAACGCTGGATTACCAGCATATCGGCCTGCACGAGGGCAGCACCTTGCAGCATTTCCTGTCGCGCATCGCCTCCGAAACGGGGCAGCGCCTGCAATTGCGCATCCAGGTGCGCGGCTTTGAAGCCATGTGCCGCATGGTGGAGAACAATGTGGGCGTGGCCATCCTGCCGCATTCCTCCGCCGTGCGCCTGAGCCGCACGATGCGGCTGGCGCTGGTGGAATTGAAGGAGCCGTGGGCGGTGCGCGAACGCAGCGTGATCGTGCAGAAGCTGGACGCCTTGCCGCATTACGCGCGCGAGCTGGTGGACTTCATTTGCGATGCGGGCCGCCAGGCCGGCGCCGCGGGCGGCCCACGCACGGCGGATCGATGATCCGCCCTACGCGCTACCTGGCTGCGTCGGCGGCGGCGGCTTCGCGGTTGAACGACGCAATCAGATCCTTGCCAACGCGGTCTTCCACCGTCTTCTGCACCGGCAGCAGCGCCTTGCGCCATTCCGCCTTCTCCTGCGGCGTCAGCTTGTAGATCTCGGTCTTGCCCGCCTTGCGGATGCCTTCCAGCGCCTCGTCGTTCTCCTGCTGCGCGATCTGGTTGGCGTACTTTGTCGCTTCCTTCATTGCCCCTTCGAGCTGGGTGCGGATATCGGCCGGCAGCCCATCCCAGAACTTCTTGTTGGTGATGACCGCATAGCCGATATAGCCATGATCGGACACCGTCATGTGCTTCTGCACTTCATGCATTTTCTGCGTGAAGATGTTCGACGGCGTATTCTCGCCGCCATCGACCACGCCGGTCTGCATCGCCTGGTACACCTCGGAGAACGCCAGCACCTGGGGGCTCGCGCCCAGCGCGCGCATTTGCGCGTCCAGCACCTTGGACGACTGGATGCGCAGCTTCTGGCCCTTGAAATCGGCAATGCTGTGGATAGGCTTGTTTGAGGTCATCTCCTTGAAGCCGTTGTCCCAGAAGGCCAGTCCCACGATGCCCTTCGGCTCCAGCTTCTTCAGCAGCGACTTGCCGACCGGCCCTTCGTTCACGCGCTGCAGCGCCGCCTTGCTGGGCAGGATGTAGGGAATGTCGTAGACCTCGAATTCCTTCACGCCCAGCGGGCCGAATTTGGACAGCGACGGCGCCAGCATCTGCACGGCGCCCATCTGCAGCGCCTCCAGCTCCTCCTTGTCCTTATACAGCTGGCTGTTCGGATAGACCTCGACCTTCACGCGGCCCTTGGTGGCCGCCTCCGCCAGTTCCTTGAATTTCTGCGCGCCCTTGCCCTTGGGCGTGTCGCCCGCAACCACGTGGCTGAACTTGATGACGATCGGGGCCTGCGCAAAGGCGCTGGCGGCGAACAGGGTGGTGGCGGCAAACAGGATGGATTTCAGTTTCATGGTGTCTCCGGTTTTATGGTCTG
>DASWYX010000471.1:0-4469 GCA_036404755.1 Pseudoduganella sp. | reverse complement strand
GGAGCTGGCCTGGCCGGTGCTGATCGGCCAGCTGGCCACGGTAGGCATGGGCGTGGCCGACGTGGCGATGACGGGCCATACCAGCGCCGCCGAACTGGCGGCCGTTTCGCTGGGCGCCTCGATCTGGTCGATCATCATCGTTACGGTCAGCGGCACGATGATGGCGATGAATACGGTCGTGGCGCATGAAGTGGGCGCGGGCGAATTCGGCAAGATTCCCCATTCCGTGCGGCAGGCCTTATGGACGGCGCTGGCCGTGGGCGTGGTTGCGGCGCTGCTGGCCAACCTCGCCACCCTGCTCTTCGACCACCTGCACATGGCGCCGGAAGTGAATGCACGCGCTTCGCTGTTCGTCCACGTCATCAGCTTTGGCCTGCCCGCCTTCGCGGCTTACCGTGCACTGTATGGCTACAGCGCCAGCATCAACCAGACCAAGCCCGTGATGGTGATTGCCATCGTGGGACTGCTGTTCAATATCTGCGTGAACTGGGTGCTGATCTTCGGCCGCTTCGGCTTCCCCGCCATGGGCGGCATCGGCTGTGCCGTCGCCACGGCTTGCTGCATGTGGCTGATGCTGGCCTGCATGGTGGCGTGGGTACGCTTCGCCGCGCCCTATCGCCAGACCTACCCCTTCACGCACTGGGAACGACCGCACTGGCCGGAGATCCGCAGCATGCTGCGCCTCGGGCTGCCGATCGGCGTGACCTACTTCGCGGAAGTCAGCGCGTTCGGCGCGGTCAGCCTGCTGGTAGCGCGCTTCGGAGTGGAGGAAGTGTCGGCGCACCAGATTGCGCTGAACTTTTCGTCGCTGGTGTTCATGGTGCCGCTGTCCTTCGGCATCGGCACCGTCACCCGCGTGGGCCAGGCCATGGGCGAAGGCAATCCGGCGCGGGCGCGTTTTGCGTCCTGGGTGGGCGTGGGGATGGCGCTGGCGTTTGCCGTCCTGTCGGCGGTGTTCATTGCGCTGTTCCGGCACCAGATCGCAGCGGCTTATACCAGCGATGCGGCGGTGCAGGCTTTGTGCGTGCACCTGCTGCTGTTCGCCGCGATTTTCCAGTTGTCGGACGCGACACAGGTTTCGACTTCCTGCGCGATTCGCGGCTATAAGGTGACGCGGCAGCCCATGCAGATCCAGTTGCTGGCGTTCTGGGTGTTTGCCCTGCCGCTGGGCTGCGTGCTGGGACTGGCGCCGGAGTGGGTGCCGTTTGCGCCGGCGAAGCCGATGGCTGCCGCCGGATTCTGGATTGGTCTCGTCGTTGGCCTCACTGTAGCAGCCGTGCTGCTGACGTGGTCGATGCACAGGCTGACGTTGCGTCGCCTGGAAACCTAAACCCGGGTCAGACCCTTGGGTCTGACCCAGCCTTTTGGTTTCAGAGCCGAACGAAAGTTTGCCAAATCCCCCCTATTCCGAATATCCAGAGGACCAAGCTCTGGTATTGTCTTGCGATTCGTAACCATAAAATTCTTCGGGACATAAATGCGTTTTATTCTCTCCTTCCTGGCCCTGCTGGCCGCCGGTTCCGCTTCGGCTGAACGCCTCACCCTGGACCGCATCCACGCCGATCCGTCCCTGTCCGGTCCGGGCGTGCGCGCGCTGAAAGTGTCGCCGGACGGCGCCCGCGTCACCTTCCTGCGCGGCCGCGAAGACAACCAGTTCCAGCTCGACCTGTGGGAATACAATATGAAGGACAAGACCACGCGCCGCCTGGTCGACTCCAAAGTGCTGGTCCCGGAAGAAAACCTGTCCGACGCGGAAAAGGCCCGCCGCGAGCGCGCGCGCACCGCCGCCCTGAAAGGCATCATTTCCTACAGCTGGTCGCCGGACGGCAAGCAGCTGCTGGTTCCACTGGCCGGCAACCTGTACCTTGTCGACCTGGCCAAGCCTGACCAGGCCCGCCTGGTCGCCACCGGCAATGTGATCGATCCGAAGATTTCGCCGAAGGGCAAATACGTGTCCTTCGTGCGCGACCAGAACCTGTTCGTAATCGACCTGAAGACCGGCAAGGAGCGCCAGCTGACCACCGACGGCAAAGGCACCGTGCATAACGGCGAAGCCGAATTCGTGGCGCAGGAAGAGATGCACCAGTTCACCGGCTACTACTGGGCGCCGGACGATTCCGCCCTCGCCTTCCGCTGGTATGACGAAGCCCAGGTGCCGGTTGCACGCCGCTTCGAAATCTACGCCGACCGCACCGACGTGGTGGAACAGCGCTACCCTGCTGCCGGCGACAAGAACGCCATCGTGGGCCTGAAGATCGTGTCGCCTGAAACGGGCGTGATCCGCGACGTGGACCTGGGCGCCAACAAGGACATCTACCTGGTGCGCGCCGACTGGAGCGCCGATGCGAAAGCCCTGTTCTTCCAGCGCCAGTCGCGCGACCAGAAGACGCTGGAGCTGATCTCCGTCGATGCCGCCACGCTGGCGCAGCGCCCGATGCTGACCGAGACCGCCAAGACCTGGACCACGATCAGTGACGACCTGCGCTTCCTGGACAGCGGCAAGGGCTTCATCTGGTCCTCCGAGCGCACCGGCCGCAACCACCTGTACCTGTACGACATGAACGGCAAGCTGCAGCACGCCATCTCCAAGGGCGAGTGGGGCTTCGACGATCTGCTGGCCGTGGATGAAAAGGCCGGCAAGGTCTACGTGTCCGCCAACAAGGACGCGGTGTACGACAAGCAGGTGTACGCGCTGGCCCTGAACGGCTCCAGCGCCGACAAGCCGAAGCGCGTGACCCAGGCCGACGGCTGGCACGACTCTTACTTCTCGCGCCACGGCGAAGTGTTCGTGGACACCTGGTCAGATCCGGCCAATCCGCCGCAGGTTTCGATCCGCCGTCCGGATGGTTCGCTGATCGCATGGGTGGAAAAGAATGAAGTCAACGAGTCGCACCCCTACTACAAGTACAAATCCGACCTGCTGCCGGTGGAATTCGGCAGCATGAAGGCCAAGGATGGCCAGACCCTGTACTACTCGGTGATCAAGCCCTGGCACTTCGACGCGAGCAAGAAATACCCGGTCTACCTGTCCACCTACGGCGGCCCGCACGCCCAGCACGTGCAGCGCAAGTGGGATGGCGGCCACTTCGACCAGTACATGGCGCAGCAGGGCTATGTGGTGTTCCGCCTGGATAACCGCGGCTCCTCGCGCCGCGAGCGCGTGTTCACCGACGCCATCTACCGCAACCTGGGCAAGGTGGAAGTGGAAGACCAGCTGACCGGCATCGACTGGCTGGGCACGCAGTCCTATGTCGATTCGAAGCGCATCGGCGTGTACGGCTGGAGCTACGGCGGCTTCATGTCCCTGCGCCTGCTGTCGCAAGGCTCGGACAAGATCGCGGCCGGCGTATCGGGCGCACCGGTGACCGACTGGCGCCTGTACGACACCCACTACACCGAGCAGTTCATGGACAAGCCGTCCGAGAACGAAGACGGCTACAAGCAGTCCACCGTGTTTGCGCACGTGGATGGCCTGAAGTCCAAGCTGCTGCTGATCCACGGCATGGCCGACGACAACGTCCTGTTCACGAACACGACCAAGATGATCGACGCACTGGTGAACCGCGGCGTGCAATTCGAGCTGATGACCTACCCGGGCGCGAAGCACGGCGTGTCCTCGCGCACCGCCAAGCGCCACGTGCAAACCTACATCGACGCGTTCTTCCGCAAGAACCTGCACCCTGATTCGAACTAAGCCTTCCCGGCTTGGCATTTCGCCCGCCCTGGCGCAAGCCTTGGCGGGCATTTTTTTTGGCGCGCGCCGCCAACAATCGTGCACGACTGTTCATTCCCATTCTCACGCCCGCACAATATGCTGCCCTCAATTTATTACGGGCCATGGGCCGGGGAAGCATGGAAGCTTGCGGGGACTATTACCAATTCTTGAAGGCGATGCGTCCGCGCTCAATCACGCGGGCGCTGCACGAATCCAGCCTGCTGCTGTCGGAACTTGCCGGCCCCTCAGGCTTCGGCCCTACCGAGCCTGTTGCGTACGACAATGCCTATGTCGTCCAGTTGCGGTTGCAGGACTGCCCGCGCTGCAGTTACTTCCTTGGCGGTGAACCGCTGCAGGTCGAAGACCGCAGCACGGGCGCATTGCAGATTCATGATCTCCGCCTGGCGCCGTCCGCTGTCATCATCGATCCCTTCCACGTCATGCACCTTTATCTGCCGCGCACCGTGCTATCCTCAATCGCGGAGGACGCACACGGCGGCAGTTTCAAGCATCTGCGCTTCACGCACGGCGAAAGCTACCGCGACGAGACCATCAGCAGCCTGCTGCTCGCGCTGCGCCCGCTGCTGGAACGCCCGCGCGAAGCCAGCGCACTGCTGGTCGACCATATCGCACAGTCGCTGTGCGTTCAGATCATCGATCGCTTCAGCAGCCTTGGGACGCGGCGACTGCCCACGCGCGGCGGCCTGGCGGCCTGGCAGGCAAAGCGAGTACGGGAAGTCATCGAGTCGCAGCT
>DASWYX010000470.1:0-7793 GCA_036404755.1 Pseudoduganella sp. | reverse complement strand
CCGCAATCGTCCGGCATCGGCGGCGGCGCCTTCCTGATGCACTTCGACGGCAAGCACGTGCAAGCCTACGACGGCCGCGAAACCGCGCCCGCCGCGGCGGACGAGCACCTGTTCCAGGACGCGAACGGCAAGTCCGTCTCGCGCGTCGAAGGTGTGGTGGGCGGACGCTCCACCGGCGCTCCCGGCGTACTGCGCATGCTGGAACTGGCGCACAAGACCCACGGCAAGCTGCCCTGGGCCAAACTGTTCGAACCGGCGATCAAGCTGGCGGACGAAGGCTTCGCGGTCAGCCCGCGCCTGAACGCGCTGCTGACCTGGGACAAATACATCATCCGCGACCCCGTCGCTGCGGCCTACTTCTACGACAAGGAAGGCAAGCCCCGTCCCGTCGGCTACATCCTGAAGAATCCCGAGCTGGCGAAGAGCCTGCGCGAAATTGCGGCCGGCGGCGCGGACGCCTTCTACAAGGGGCGCATCGCGCGCGATATCGCGGCCAAGGTGGCGTCCCATCCCACCAATCCGGGCAAGCTGACGGTTGCCGACATCGCCGGCTACCAGGCCAAGGAGCGCGAGCCGGTCTGCTCGGATTACCGCGCCTATACCGTGTGCGGCATGCCGCCGCCATCGTCCGGCGGCATCGCGATCGCGCAGATCCTTGGCCTGCTCGAATCGAAGAACATCGGCGCCTATGCACCGAAGGATGGCGTGCTCTCGGCCGATGCGGTGCACCTGATGTCCGAGGCCGAACGCCTGGCCTATGCGGACCGCAACCGCTACGTGGCCGATACCGACTTCGTGCCGCTGCCGGGCAAGGGCGTGTCCTCGCTGCTGGACAAGACCTACCTGCTGCAGCGCTCCAGCATCATTGCCGGCAAATCCATGGGCCGCGCCCGCGCCGGCACGCCGCCCGAGGTCAAAGTGGCCTGGGGCGACGACACGGCGCTGGACAAGCCTTCCACCTCGCACCTGGTGGCGCTGGATGGCTACGGCAACGGCCTGTCGATGACCACGTCCGTGGAAGACGCTTTCGGCTCGCGCCAGATGGTCGACGGCTTCATCCTGAACAACCAGCTGACCGACTTCTCCTTCGATTCCGTCGACGAGAATGGTCCGGTGGCCAACCGCGTGCAGGCCAACAAGCGCCCGCGCAGCTCGATGGCGCCGACGCTGGTGTTCGACAAGCAGACCAAGAAGCTGGTGCTGGCTACCGGCTCGCCGGGCGGCTCCACCATCATCAACTACGTGGCCAAGGTGCTGGTCGGCACGCTGGACTGGAACCTCAATGTGCAGCAGGCCATCAGCCTGCCGAATTTCGGCAGCCGCAACGGCCCGACCGAGCTGGAAGCAGGGCGCTTCCCGCAGTCGGTCGTCGATGAGCTGAAAGCGCGCGGACACGACGTGTTCCAGATGGAGCAGAATTCCGGCCTGCAGGGCTTGCAGCGCATGCGCAAGGACGGCAAGGACTTCTGGTTCGGCGGCGCCGATCCCCGCCGCGAAGGCATCGTCCGCGGCGATTGACCGCGTTGCAGGCGGCGCGTTAATCTTCCCGTATGGGACAAAAAAAGAAGACGGGACTGATCCTGACGGGGGGCGGCGCCCGTGCGGCCTACCAGGTCGGCGTGCTGCAGGCCATCTCGGAAATCCTGTGGGAAGAAGGCTGGCCGCCGGCGCGCTCGCCTTTCCAGGTCATTTGCGGCACCTCGGCCGGGGCCATCAATGCGACCGCGCTGGCCTGCCGCTCCGATAATTTCGGCGAAGGCGTGCAGAAGCTGCTGGACGTCTGGAACAATATCGAAGTCGAGCAAGTCTACCGCGCCGACTCGCTGGGCGTGCTGCGCTCCGGCGCGCGCTGGCTGTCGCTGCTGTCCTTCGGCTGGCTGCTGCGCAAATGGCGCGCGGCGCCGCCGCAGTCGTTGCTGGACAACACCCCGCTGGTGAACCTGATGCACCGCATGCTGGACCTGCCGCGGCTGGACGCCAACCTGCAGGAGGGCCTGCTGCATGCGCTGGCCGTGACCGCGTCGTCCTACACGGGCGGCCAGCACATCACCTTCTACCAGACCGCCGCCGAAATCGCGCCCTGGATCCGCATGCAGCGCGTGGCGATGCAGGACCAGATCGGCGTCCAGCACCTGCTGGCGTCGGCCGCCATTCCCTTCATCTTCCCGGCCGTGCCGCTCTACCTGGGCGGCCACCTGGAATACTGCGGCGACGGCTCGATGCGCCAGCTGGCGCCGATCTCGCCGGCCATCCACCTGGGCGCGGCCAAGGTCCTCGTGGTCGGGGCAGGGCGTCTGACGGAACCGGCGCGCCAGGCCACGGAAACGCCGCGCTATCCGAGCCTGGCGCAGATTGCGGGCCATGCGATGTCGTCCATCTTCCTGGACGGGCTGGCGGTCGATATCGAGCGACTGAACCGCATCAACCACACGCTGTCCGTGCTGCCGAAGGACCTGCTGGAAAACACGCCGCTGCGCCCCATCGAGCTGCTGGTGATCGCGCCTTCCGAAAGGCTGGACGATATCGCCATCCGCCATGTTGCAAGCCTGCCGGCGCCGATCCGCACCATGCTATCCGGGATCGGCGCCACCGAGGCGCGCGGCGCGGCGCTGGCCTCCTATCTGCTGTTCGAGTCCAGCTACACCAGGGAACTGATACGCCTTGGCCAGCGCGACACGCATGCGCGGCGGGCCGATGTCGTGGCGTTTTTTGAGAGATAGTAGAATTGCCTCTTTTGCAGCGTTGCCGAGTACACTCTTGCCAGCCTTACCCTCCCTGCTGAAGACACTTGCCGCCCTCGGGCTGGCAGGCTGCGTCACGCTGTGCGCCGTGGCGGCGCCGCCGCGCACGCTGCGCTTCGAGCAGCTCAATGTGGAAGACGGACTGGCCCAGGAATCCGTGCTCGCCATCGCGCAGGACAGGCAAGGCTTCATGTGGTTCGGCAGCCAGGCCGGCCTGTCGCGCTACGACGGCTACCGCGTAACGGTGTACCGCAATATCGTGTCCGACCGCCGCAGCCTGGCCGAGAACTGGGTGGGCGTGCTGCACATCGACCCCAAGGGGCGCATGTGGGTGGGCACGGACGGCGGCCTCGATCTGTTCGATCCGGTCACCCAGCACTTCACTCACTTCCTGCCGCAGGAGCCGGAAAAGCGCGGCAGCGGCAACCGCCATATCAGCGCCATCATCGATGACGGCGCCGACGGCCTGTGGGTGGGCACGCGCGACGGCCTGCAGCGCTTCGACCCTGCCACCGGCCGCTTCCAGATCTGGCACAACGAAAAAAACAGGCCGGGCAGCCTGTCGCACGACCAGGTCAATGGCCTGGCGCGCGACCGCGAGGGCAGGCTGTGGATCGCCACCGCGGGCGGCGTGGACATGCTGGCGCCGGGCGCCGCCGAATTCCGCCATTTCCCCCTGGAGCCCAGCGGCGGCACGCGCCTGGCGCCGCAGTCGCTGCTGATCGACCGCGACCACGTGCTGTGGGTCGGCACCCAGAACAATATCGAGCAATGGACGCTGGACGGCGACGTGCCGCAGCGCCGCCGCCTGGGCGCGGCAGAAGGCCTGCCGACCGGCCTGGTGCGCCGCATCTACCAGGACGTCGACGGCGCGCTGTGGGTAGGCACGCAGAACGATGGCCTGTTCCGCTGGCGCCCCGCCGAAAAACGCTTCGTGCAGTACCGCCACCAGCAAGGCGATCCGCACGCGCTGGCCGACAATTACGTCTATTCGCTGTTCCGCGACCGTGTGGGCACCTTATGGGTCGGCACCTGGTACAACGGCGTGAGCCGCGTGGACCTGGGCAGCGGCGGCTTTTCCCGCCTGGTGAAGGACCCCGGCCGTCCCCGTTCGCTGACGGACAACAAGGCGCGCGGCATCGTCGATGCGGGCAATGGCAGGATCTGGGTCGGCAACAGCGACGGGCTGAATTACTACGATCCGCTGGGCGGCGAAACGATTCTTTACCGCCTGCCGGAAAGCGCCGGCTTCGCGCAGAACATCACGGCGCTGGCCAGGGACCCGAAGGACCCGGACGGCGCGCTGTGGGTGGGCAGCCGCCAGGGCGTGCGCCGCTTCGATACGAAAACGCGCCGCTTCGGCCCGCTGATGCTGACCCACGGCGATCCCGAGAACGATACCGTGCGCTATATCTATGGCGACAAGCAGGGCGTGCTGTGGGTCTCGACCCGCGCCGGCCTGCACCGCCTCGACCCGGAAAGCGGCGGCGTGCTGACCTACCGCCACGACCCGGCCGACAGCAACAGCATGGCCGACAATGTGGCGCGCCCGGTACTGGAAGACCGCCGCGGCAACTTGTGGGTGGGCACCTTCAACGGCCTCGATCTGCTGGACCGCGCCACCGGCCGCTTCACCCACATCCGCCACAATCCGGCCGACCCGAACAGCCTCAGTCACAATGAAGTGCACTTCCTGTATGAAGACGGCGACGGCACGCTGTGGGTGGGCACGGCGGCGGGCCTGAACCGCACGGAGCGGCGCGGCGACGGCAGCGTGAGCTTCCGCCGCTACCTGCGCAAGGATGGCCTGGCGGACGATGCGATTGCCGCCATCCTGCCCGGCAAGGAAGGGCAGCTCTGGCTGTCCACCAACACCGGCATCTCGCGCCTGGATACGCGCAGCGGCCAGGTGCGCAATTACTCCGGCGCGGACGGCACCATCGAAGGCGCCTATTTCGACGGATCGGCCCTGCGCGCGGCCGACGGCACCCTGTACTTCGGCGGCTTCAATGGCATCACGGCCTTCGATCCGGCCGATGTGCGCGAAAACAGCGTCGCGCCGACGGTGGCCATCACCGACTTCCAGATCTTCAACATATCAGTGCGTCCCGGCCAGGCCGGCAAGGTGCTGAGCGCCGCCATCGAATACACCAGCGAGCTGTCGCTGCGCGAGCAGGATTCCGTCTTCGCGCTGGAATTCGCGGCGCTGCACTACGCGGCGCCGCAGCGCAACCGCTTCGCCTACCAGTTGCAGGGCTTCGACAAGGACTGGGTCGTCACCGACGCCGGCAAGCGCTTCGCCACTTATACCAATCTCGATCCGGGCAGCTACCTGTTCCGCGTGAAGGCCGCCAACAAGGACGGCATCTGGAACGACAACGCCGCCACCTTGCGCATCACGATCGAACCGCCACTATGGAAGACCTGGTGGTTCCGCGGCATTGCCGGCCTGCTGCTGGCCGGCATAGGCTATGGCGTCTACCAGGCGCGCGTGCGGGTGCTGAGCCACGCGCGGGCGCGCCTGGAGCAGCAGGTCAGCCTGCGCACGGCCGAAGTGGAATTGAAGAACAAGCTGCTGCAGGAGCAGAAGCGCGAACTGGAGCAGCGCGACAAGCACCTGCGCCAAGCCAAGCAGCGCGCCGAGGAGGCGACGCGCCAGAAGTCCGAATTCCTGGCCAATATGAGCCATGAAATGCGCACCCCGCTGGCCGGGGTGATCGGCATGCTGGGCTTCGCCCTGCGCGATGCGGCCCTGAAGGAGCGCACGCGCGACCAGATCGAGCGTGGCCAGGCGAACGCGCAGTCGCTGCTGACCATCATCAACGACTTGCTGGACTTTTCCAAGATCGAAGCGGGCAAGCTGGCCATCGAGCATATCGATTTCGCGCTGGCCAGCACGGTGGAAAACGTGGTGAGCCTGTTTGCCGAGCAGACCACCACGTCGGCCGTCAGTTTCCACGTGGAGTTCGATCCGGCGCTGCCGCCTTTCGTCGTGGGCGATCCCACGCGCCTGCGCCAGGTGCTGGTGAACCTGGTCGGCAATGCCTTCAAGTTCACCGAGCAGGGCGAAGTGCGCCTGCATGTGCAGCGCATCGAGCAGGAAGGCGTGAAACCGGGCTGGCACCTGATCCGCTTCACCGTGCAGGATACCGGCATCGGCATCCCGCCCGACGAGCTGCCGCGCCTGTTCGAGCAGTTCGAGCAGGGCGACACGACCACCACGCGCCGCTACGGCGGCACGGGCCTGGGCCTGGCGATCTGCCGCCAGCTGGTCGACCTGATGGGCGGCGAAATCGTGGCGGACAGCCAGCCCGGCGTGGGGTCGACCTTCAGCTTCACCATTCCACTGCCCAGCGGCGTGGCGCCGCCGCTGGTGCCGCATGTGCCGCGCCAGCCGCACAGCCACCAGCTGCGCGTGCTGTGTGCGGAGGACTTCCCGACCAACCAGATCATCATCCGCATGATGCTGGAGGAACTGGGCCACAGGGCGGACATCGTCGGCAACGGCGCGCTGGCCGTCGCCGCCTGCGCCCAGGCCCGCTATGACCTGATCCTGATGGACGGCCGCATGCCGGAGATGGACGGCCCGACCGCCACCCGCCTGATCCGCTCCGGCGGGCCGCACGAGGCGCCGGTGCTGGACCAGGAGCTGATGATCATTGCGCTTACCGCCAACGCCAGCGAAGAGGACCGCAGCCGCTACCTGGCTTCCGGCATGGACGATTTCCTGACCAAGCCGATCGACGAGGGCGCCCTGCATTTCCAGCTGAGCCGCGCCATCGAGCGCCAGCTGCAGCGCGGCATTGCGCTGCCGCCGATGCCGCACAAGGAGGCGCGTCCCTCGATCGCGGAGCTGGATGCGATGTTCGGCGTGGGCGACATGCCGGAAACGGCCGTCGTCCTGCCTCCCGGCAGCCATGCGGCGGACGCCATCAAGCTGCGCCTGCGCGACGCCTTCATCGCCGACCTGCCGGCCCGCCTGCGCGAGCTCGATGCCGCACTGGCGGCGGCCGATGCCGATGCGGCGGGGCGCCTGTTCCATGGCATGAAGGGCAGTGCGGCCTACCTGGATGAAGCGGAATTGCACGCGCTGTGCACGGAGCTGGAAAAGGCGGCCGACCGGGCCATGTGGCCGGCCATCCAGTCCAAGCTGCCCCGCCTGCGCGTGCTGCTGGACCATGTCGTGGCGCCGCCGCGCCACTGAGCAGTGCATAATGGCGGCTGTGCGAACGCACAATGTGGAGATTGTTGAATGAAAGTGCTGGTTGTAGATGATGATGTCGTGTCGCGCATGGTGCTGATGCACCTGATCGATGGATGCGGCAAGTTTGAAATTGCGGAAGCCGAGGATGGCGCCGATGCGTGGGAGCAGCTGGAAGCCGGCTTGCGTCCTGCGATCTGTTTTTGCGACCTGCGCATGCCGCGCCTGTCCGGCATGGAGCTGCTGCAGCGCGTGAAAAGCCACCCGGAACTGAGCGGCCTGCCGTTCGTGCTGGTGTCGTCCGCCACCGACAAGGAAACCGTGCAGCAGGCCACGCTGGCCGGCGCTGCCGGTTATATCGTCAAGCCCTTCCAGTCCGACCAGGTGCGCGTGCACCTGTCGGCCTTCCTCGACCAGGCGGCCCAAGGCTACGAGCACCGCGCCGAGGAGCCGGCGGACACCCAGCTGCGCCTCGGCATCAGCGCCGACCGCCTGCTGGTCTACCTGGCCGGCTTCCAGAACCAGCTCACGGCCGCCGGCAACGAACTGCAATCGCTGCTCGCGCGCGGCGAGCAGCAGGAAGCGCAGTCCCGCATCGAGCGCCTGCACGCCGGCTGCGTCACCCTCGGCCTGACCGGCGCCGCCGCGGTGCTGCACGAGTCCCAGCTGCACAACGACTCGTTGCAAGCCGCGCTCTCGGACGTGATCCGCGCCGTCATCCACCAAAGCTCCCTGGTCCGCCAAACCGCCTAGCCCCTGCGCGCCCGCGCGGCATCGATTGGCCTGCGGCGCGGCGTAGGGCGGATCAATGATCCGCCGTCTTCGAGCTTGCTACAAAATTACTTTACCTT
>DASWYX010000469.1:0-6530 GCA_036404755.1 Pseudoduganella sp. | reverse complement strand
TACCAGGCTGTCGATCCGCGCGTACAACTGAAGTAAGGATTTCCGATGCACGATACTCACGCTTCGCCCGGCCTGTGGGCGCTCGCCTGGCGCCGCCTGCGCGCCGATCGGGTGGCCATGGCGGCCATGGCGATCGTCGGCGCCTTCCTGCTGATGCTGGTGCTGTCCGCCTCCGGCCTGATCGTGGCCGACTGGGAGGATGAAGTGGCGGTCAACTATGCGCCGCCCACCTTTCTTGGCACCGCTGCCGAACCGCTGGCCGGCGCCGCACCGGCGGCCACCCAGCCGGCCGCCGTGCCGGAAAACAAATTCGATCCGCTGGCTGCCGATATCCGCGAACTGAAAGCGGAAATGACTTCGCATCCCGCGCAGGATGTGGACATGTACGGCGTGAAGGACCCGCTGGCAGCCGAGATGAAGGAGCTGCGCGCCGGCATGGCGAAGGCCGAGCGCCAGGCCCATATCGAGCGCAAGCCCTCGCTGCCCTTCGGCGCCGACAAATGGGGCCATGACGTGATCAAGAAAACCATCAAGGGCGCCGAAACGTCGATCATCGTCGGCCTGGTGGCGGCGCTGGTGGCGGTCGGCCTGGGTACGCTGTTCGGCGCCTTCTCCGGCTATTACGGCGGCCTGGTGGACGATTTCTTCAACTGGTTCTACAGCATTTTCACGTCGATTCCGTCCATCCTGATGATCCTGACCGTGGCGGCCGTGCTGCAGCAGAAGGGCATCGCGACCATCGTGCTGATCCTGGGCCTGACCGGCTGG
Organism: Pseudoduganella sp.; assembly: GCA_036404755.1. GTDB lineage: Bacteria > Pseudomonadota > Gammaproteobacteria > Burkholderiales > Burkholderiaceae_D > Rugamonas. The sequence goes on along the minus strand of DASWYX010000469.1, from coordinate 5,762 downwards.
ACCGGCCCGTATCGCCTGATCCGGGCGGAGTACATCAAGCACAAGGCGCGCGAATACGTGATGGCGGCGGATGCCATCGGCGCCTCGGCCTGGCGCAAGATGTTCTCGCACATCTTCCCAAACGTGAGCCATGTGGCGCTGGTGCAGATGTCCATCCTGGTCGTGGGCTTCATCAAGGCGGAAGTGATCCTGTCCTTCCTCGGCTTCGGCGTGCCGGTGGGCGTGGTGTCCTGGGGCTCGATGCTGAACGAGGCGCAGAACGAACTGATTCTCGGCAAATGGTGGCAGCTGACGTCGGCCGCGGTGGCGATGGCCATCCTGGTCACGGCCTTCTCGCTGTTTACCGATGCCCTGCGCGATGCGCTCGACCCGAAGGTGAAGTGATATGGACAAGCTATTGGAAGTACAGAACCTGCGCGTCAGCTTCAAGGTCGACAGGAAAAACACCTTCGAGGCGGTGAAGGGCATCTCCTTCAGCATCCCGCGCAACGCCACGGTGGCGCTGGTGGGCGAATCCGGCAGCGGCAAATCGGTCAGCTCGCTGGCCGTCATGGGACTGCTGCCGGCGCTGACCACCATCATCGATCCGGCCAGCCGCGTGCTGTTCGACGGCCGCGAAGTGCTGCACCTTTCGACCGCCGAACGGCGCGCCATGTGCGGCAAGGATATTTCGATGATCTTCCAGGAGCCGATGTCCTCGCTGAACCCCGTGTTCACGGTCGGCTACCAGATCGGCGAAGTGCTGCGCCAGCACATGGGCATGAACCGGCAGCAGGCTCGGGCGCGCACGCTGGAATTGCTGGCGGAAGTGGGTATTCCCGATCCGGACAAGAAGATCGATGCCTACCCGAGCCAGATGTCCGGCGGCCAGCAGCAGCGCGTGATGATCGCGATGGCGATCGCCTGCGAACCCAAGCTGCTGATCGCCGACGAGCCGACCACCGCGCTCGATGTGACGATCCAGAAGCAGATCATGGAGCTGATCGCCAGCCTGCAGAAGAAGCACCAGATGTCCGTGCTGTTCATCACGCACGACCTGGGCCTGGTGGGCGAGATCGCGGACGAGGTGATCGTGATGCGCCACGGCGAGGTGCGCGAAACGGGCGCCGCCCAGGATGTGTTCAGCGCGCCGAAGGACAATTACACGCGCGCGCTGCTGCATTGCCGTCCCTCGCTCGATGCGCGCCCGATCCGCCTGCCGGTGATCGCGGATTACATGGATGGGAAGGTTAACGTTGACCTGCCGCAGCGCGAGCGCGGCTACAAGCCGGACGACGACATCGTGCTCGACGTGCGCAACCTGAAGAAAAGCTTCTGGCTCCGTGAAGGTTTGTTCGGCAAGCGCGAGTTCCAGGCGGTGAAGGACGTGTCGTTCAAGCTGCCGCGTGGGAAAACGCTGGGGGTGGTGGGGGAGTCGGGGTCCGGCAAGTCCACCATGGGCCTGACCCTGCTGCGGCTGCACCAGGCGACGGGCGGCACGGCCCTGTTCGAGGGCAAGGATTTGCTGTCCATGCCGGCGAAGGAATACATGGCCTACAAGCGCCGAATCCAGATTATTTTTCAGAATCCGTATGCTTCGCTGAATCCGCGCTTCACGGTCGGCCAGATCCTGCTGGAGCCGATGCGGCTGCACGCGATCGGCGCCAATGACCGCGAGCGGACGGAAATGGCGATGGCGCTGCTGGAGCGGGTAGGGCTGCCGCCGCACGCTTATCACCGCTATCCGCATGAATTTTCGGGCGGCCAGCGTCAGCGTATTGCGATTGCGCGCTGCCTGACGATGAAGCCGGAAATCCTCGTCTGCGACGAATCGGTATCGGCGCTTGACGTGTCCGTACAAGCACAGGTGCTCAACCTGCTGCAGGATCTGCAGGATGAATTTGGCCTTTCCTACATCTTTATCTCGCACGACCTCTCGGTGGTGAAGTATATTTCCGACCAGGTGATGGTGATGAACAAGGGCGAGGTTGTGGAAATGGCGAATTCGGACGATCTGTATCGGAATCCCACCCATCCTTATACTCGGACGCTGCTTGGGGCCATCCCTCGCGGCGCCGGATGAATTGCGCTAACATACGAATACTATGGCTAATCTGATCTACCTCCTGCAGCAGTACGGCGTCCTCATTGTGTTCGCTGTGGTGCTTGTCGAGCAGATGGGATTGCCAATTCCCGCCTACCCGATCCTGATTGTCGCCGGTGCGCTGGCAATGGATGGCGGCACGCCTTTCCTGGGCGTGCTGGTGGTGGCGATGTCGGCCTGCCTGCTGGCGGACCTGTTCTGGTTCCGCGCCGGCCGTCGCTACGGCAAGCGCATTCTCAAGCTGTTGTGCAAGATTTCGCTGTCGCCTGACTATTGCGTGAGCCAGACCGAGGACAATTTCAAGAAGTGGGGCCCCAAGTCGATGATGGTGGCCAAGTTCATTCCCGGTTTTAATACCATCGCGCCGCCGCTGGCGGGGGCCATGGGCACCCGGCTGCCCGTCTTCCTCGGCTTTGCGCTGACGGGCGGGCTGCTGTGGAGCGCGACCGGCATCGCGATCGGCGCGTATTTCCATTCGGATGTGGATGCGGTGCTGGAGTTGCTGTCCACCATGGGCAGCACGGCGCTGATGGTGCTGGGCGTGCTGCTGGCGCTGTTCGTGCTGGCCAAGTTCATCGAGCGCCGCCGCTTCCAGAAGGCGATGCAGACGGAGCGCATTTCCATCGACGAGCTGCGCGAGCTGCTCGATTCCGGCCACGATCCGATCATGGTCGATGCGCGCAGCGCCACGGCCCAGATGCTCGAGCCGCCCGTGCCGGGGGCTCTGCTGGTCAATGGCGACCCGGCCAAGCTGATTTCCCAGCTGCCCAAGGACCGGCATATCATCGTTTATTGCAGCTGCCCGAACGATGTGACGGCCGCCAAAGTGGCCAAACAGCTGCACGCCCACGGCTACAAGCGCGCCAAACCGCTGCACGGCGGCCTGGACGCGTGGAACAGCGCGTTCAGGCCGGAAGCCGTCGTCGCCGCCGAGATCACGCCCGAGCCCCTGGCGCCGGCGGACGCTCGCCAGTAATTTTCCCGTCATGCCCCCGCCACCGCCCGCGTCCCCCGCAGGCGGCAGCGTGACGCCCGCACGGCGGATCAATGATCCGCCCGACAGCCCTGTCGGGCCGCATCCCGTGCGGTACGGCGCAGGAATCGTCGGGAGCGTGACTCCCGCCGAAGGCGTGTAGGGCGGATCATTGATCCGCCGTGTCAGCGTCGCCTGCGGCTACGCCGGTAGTCATACTACGCCACGATTTGGTCAATTTGTCGCGTTTTCCGCGCCTCCTGTACCCAAACTACAAAGAATTCTTGCGCAACCGCCAAGATATCCCGTAGCATTAAGGCTCGATTGAATTTGCTGATTGCCATGACTGCTCACACCACTTCCGTGCCGGCTCGCCTGCTGGCGGACATCGGCGGCACCAACGCCCGTTTCGCGCTGGAACTGGGCGCTGGCCAGATCAGCAATATCCACGTGTTGTCCGGCGCGTCCTACAACACGCTGGCCGACGCGCTGAAAGCCTACCTGGCCCTGCCGGACGTGCAGCAGGCCGCCGGCCAGCCGATTCGTCATGGCGCCATCGCCATTGCCAATCCGGTCAACGGCGACTTCGTGCGCATGACAAACCACCACTGGGAATTCTCGATCGAGGCCCTGCGCCAGGAAGTGGACTTCGAAGTGCTGGTCGTGGTGAACGATTTCACCGCGCTGGCGCGTGCGCTGCCCCACCTGTCCGACGCGCAAAAGCACAAGGTCGGCGGTGGTTCGCCGCAGCCTGGCGCGCTGGGCCTGGTCGGCGCCGGCACCGGACTGGGCGTGTCGGGACTGATCCCGTCGCCCTCCGGCTGGACTGCGCTGCTGAGCGAAGGCGGCCACGTCAGCTTTGCACCGATGAACGCGGCCGAGGTGGCGATCCTGCAATATGCCTGGACCGAGTTCGAGCATGTCTCGGCCGAGCGCCTGCTGTCCGGCCAGGGCATTGAACTGCTGTATCGCGCCGTGGCCCACCTGCGGGGCGAAAAGGCCGAGACGATGGCGGCGTCCGAAATCGCCCGCCGCGCGCTGGCCGGCGAATGCCCGCTGTGCGACGAGGCGATCGAGCATTTTTGCACCATGCTGGGCACGATCGCAGGCAACCTGGGCGTGACGCTGGGCGCCGTCGGCGGTATTTATATTGGCGGCGGCATCGTGCCGCGCCTGGGCGAGCGCTTCGACCTGTCCGGTTTCCGCGCACGGTTCGAGGAGAAGGGGCGGTTCCGTTCTTACCTCGCCGCGATTCCGACTTATGTAATTACGGCTGAGTATCCGGCGTTTGTTGGTGTTTCGGCAATTCTGGCGGAGCGGCTGGCTTAGGCTGCTGCTTTGCGGTCACGTACGGTGGGGTCAGGCGCCCCCATATGATCCGCCCTACAGCTGGGGGCCGAATCAATGATCCGGTCCACGAATTGCACCGTTCGCGGTTTTATCAGGTACAATTGGCACAGTTGGATGAAACGGCGCCAATCGTTCCTGGGTTTGCCGTCCTGTTTTCGCCCTGAAAACACTACTCTCCACCTGAGACTCTCGCCCCGGCGCGCAGCGGCCCGGCGCCTTCTCTTGCATCGCTTTGCAAACAACAAGACGATATGAATACAGTTGAGGCGAAAAAAGTCCTCGAAACCGCGCTGCTATGCGCGACTGAACCTTTGTCGATCCACAGCCTGAAAAAGCTGTATGTCGAAGTCGATGACCAGGGCAGGCCGCTGGGCCAGGGTGTCGGCGCCGATACGATCAAGGAATTATTGGAAGAATTGCGCCTGGACTGGCAGGGGCGCGGCATTGAGGTGGTCAGCCTGGCGAGCGGATGGCGCTTCCAGAGCCGGCCCGAGATGAAGATGTACCTGGACCGCTTGAGTCCGGAAAAGGCGCCGAAATATTCGCGGGCCACGCTGGAAACGCTGGCGATCATCGCCTACCGCCAGCCCGTGACGCGCGGCGACATCGAGGAAATCCGCGGCGTCGCGGTGAACTCGCAGACGATCAAGATGCTGGAAGACCGCGGCTGGGTCGACGTTGTTGGCTACCGCGATGTGCTGGGCCGTCCGGCCCTGTTGGGCACGACGAAGCAGTTCCTGGACGATCTGGGACTGGATTCGCTGTCCCAACTGCCTCCGCTGCAGCAATTGGGCGGCGAGCAGGAGTCCAACCCGCTGGAAGTACTGGAAGCGGCGCTGGAAGAGAATTTCGAGAAGGCGGCCCATGCCGCCGAACACACTGAACATACTGTTGACGCGGCTTCCACAGAGGAGCCGGTAGTAGAAACGGCGCCGGATGCAACGCCAGACGCTGAGCCACCACAAGACACGAATAATGACGAACTCCGAGAACACCCCTGAGACCGGCTCCCCGGCTGTCGACGCAACCGCTGCCAAGCCTAAGCGCCGTACCAAGGCACAGATTGAGGCCGACAAGGCTGCTGCCGCTGCTGGCGCTCCTGCTGCAGCCGCTGCTGCCGCTTCTGCTGATGCGGACGCTGCCGCTCCGGCCGCCGCCAAAAAGCCCCGCGCCACCAAGGCCAAGGCTGCCGCTGACGCCGCCGTGACCCCGGCCGCCGAGTCTTCGGCTGACGCCGCCCCGGCGCCGGCCAAAAAGCGCGCCACCAAGGCCAAGACGGCCGCCGACGCCGGCGACGCCGCCGCGCCCGCTCCAGTCGCCGCTGAAGACGCCCCCCGCGCCGCCAGCCGCAAGTCC
>DASWYX010000468.1:0-4568 GCA_036404755.1 Pseudoduganella sp. | reverse complement strand
CGACCACCAGGCCAGGCACCAGCAGGGCCAGATCAGGCTTCGACCAGGTATTGGGCCGCCAGAAACGCAGCGCGAACAGATCCATGGCGACGAACAGCGGCGCCAGCATGCTGCCTGCCTTGATGGGATCCATGACAAGGGCCAGCAGCGGAATGCCGATGATGGCAAAGCCGCCGCCGAACGCTCCCTTCATGAAACCAATGGCCATGACCGCGGCCATTGAAACGGAGATAACGATTGGGTCCAGATGCATGATACGAAAAGAGCGAAACGGAGAAGCCCATTTTATTGCACGCGCGCAATCCGTGCTTGCCGCCGCTCGCTGATACAAGCCTTGCACTCGTATCCCAGGCTGCGGCCGCGGACGACATAGAAGTCTTCGTCCGCGGGCCACAGTTCGCCGCAGTTGCGGCACTGCTGCTCGTCCCCCAGCTCGGTGGTGGCGAGGCGGCGGAAGCCGCCCCGGTAGCGTCTTACTTCGAGCACGGCGCGGACCGCACGGTCGTGGCGGCACGAGGCTCGGCGAACAGGGCCTTCACATCGTCCGCGCGGCGCTCGATCACGGCGCGCTGATTGATGCTGCCCTTGTCCGTCACTTCGTAGGCCTGCATCGACGGCGGCTCGGCCAGCAGGCCAAGGCGTTCGATGCGCATCGACGCGGCACGCACGTCGGCATTGACCTTCGACAGGCGCTGCTCCAGCTCCGCCAGCAGGGCAGGATGCTGGCGCAGCTGCTGCACCTGCATGCCCTCCAGCTCCGGCAGCAGCCTGGCGCAGGCGGCCGGATCGGGCCAGGCCAGCGCGCCGACGGTATCCGCGCCATCGCTGGTCAGCACAGCTTCCCGCAGCAGCGGGCTGCAGGCTTCCAGCAGGCGGGTACGCAGCGCAGCGGTGCGCACCCAGGTGCCGTTGGCCAGCTTGAAGTCCTCAGCGAAGCGGCCGGCAAAGCGCAGGCCTGCCAGCGGCTGCTCCGGATCGACGAAGCGCACCGCGTCGCCCAGCAGGTAGTAGCCATCTTCATCGAAGGCATTGGCGCTCAGCTCCGGCGCAGCGAGGTATTCACGGAAGATGTTCGGACCACGGATGCGCATTTCGTAGCGGCCCGGCAGGTTCGGGTCCTCGATCAGCTTCAGGTCGACGCCCGACACGGGAAGGCCAATGCAGCCCACGTCGTCCACCGCCCAGTATTGCGTGACGGCCGGGCCGGAAGACTCGGTGGCGCCGAACACGGAAGTGAGCACGATGCGCTCGCCCGTGATGGACACCGCCAGGCGCTGGAAGCGGTCGTACAGGTCGCGCGACAGCACGGCCCCGCCGTAATAGACGTACTTCAGGCGCGAGAAGAAATGGCGCGCGAATTCAGGCTCCTTCTCCAGCGCGGCAATCAGCATCGTCAGGCCGATCGGCACGTTGAAGTAGAGAGACGGCGCCACTTCGCGCAGGTTCTTCAGCGTGGTGTCGAAGCGGCCCGGCATGGGGCGTCCATCGTCGATGTAGAGCGTGGCGCCGAAGCGCAGGATGCGGTTCATCACGATGTTCCCGCCCATCACGTGATGCCAGGGCAGCCATTCCAGGTAGACCGGCTGTTCCTCCGGCTCTTTCTCGAACACCCGCGCCGCCATCTCCTGCGCGGCGGCCAGCATGGAACGCGTCTGGACGACCGCCTTGGGCACGCCGGTGGAGCCCGAGGTGAACATATACTTTGCGTGATGCTCCGGCTTCAGCGCGGCGTGATGCGCTTCCAGGCCTTGCACCAGCGGCGCTTCCGCCCAGCCGGCAAAGCGCTGCATGCCCGGCTGGGCGCCGTCGACGGTGATGATGCGCTCGGGCGGCAGGCCCGTTGCGGCCACGGCGCCCGCGTATTTCGAAGCATCCTGCACGAAAATCAGATGCGGCTTGACCACGGCCAGCGTGGCGCGCATGCGCGTGAATTCGCCACCCAGCGCCGCATAGGCCGGCGACACGGGCGCCACGGGCACGCCCGCGTACAGCGCGCCCCACGTCATCAGGGCCTGCTCGGCCGAATTCTCGGACAGGATGGCCAGCGGTTTGTCCTGCGAAGCGCCGGCCGCCAGCAGCGAAGAAGCCACGGAGCGGACCGCGTTCCATACCTGGCGCACGGACCAGCTCACCCATTCGCCGTGTGCATTGCGCTGCACCAGCATCGGGTTATCGGGCCGCACCTTGATCCAGTGCGCCAGCCAGTCGGTGGTGCAGGCTGCGGGGCGGCCTAGGTCATGGCCGGAGCCCAGCAACAGCACGCCGCCGGGCTTGCGCTCGACGGTGGCAGTCGGCTTGCGGAAGCCGACGTTGCGGAACGGGACCTGGGCGGTAGTATTTGTCGTCATCTTGCTGTCTCCATCGCTGTATTATGCGGCCGGCCGCTTCGGCACGCTGGACAGGCCATACATGCGCATGACCACTTCGCCGCGCTGGTTCCTCAGCTCCAGGCGGGCCTTGGCGATGCCGCGCTTGGGCTTGTCCGGCAGCGTGATGATTTCCACCAGTTCGCGCTCGACGGTCAGCACATCGCCGACCTTCACCGGCTGCAGCCAGCGCAATTCATCCACGCCCACGCCCACCACCGGCAGGTCGCCGAAGATGCGCGCTTCCACGCTGACGCGCATGGCCATCGACGCGAGATGCCAGCCGCTCGCCACCAGCCCGCCGAAGGGACCGGCCGCCGCCGCTTCCGGGTCGGTGTGGAAGGGCTGGGGATCGAAGCTGAGGCCGAAGTTGATGATGTCTTCCTGGGTGATCGCGATCGGCGCGCTGGTCCACCGCTCACCGACTTCCAGGTCTTCCAGATATCGTTTGACCATGGCTCATCCCCCGAAAGTCTTGCCCTGTTCGGCCAGCGATACCAGCAGCGGGTCCGGCTGCCACTGGCTACCCTGGTAGCCCTGCTGCCACTCGCGCATTTTCGCCAGCACCTTGTCCAGGCCGAATTCGCCGGCAAAGAACATCGGGCCGCCGCGCGTGGCGGGAAAACCGTAGCCGGTAATGTAGACCACATCGATGTCGGAGGCACGCTGGGCGATGCCTTCGCTGAGGATGGCCGCGCCCTCGTTGGCCAGCGCGAACAGCAGGCGCTGCACGATTTCCTCGTCGCTTACCTCACGCTGCGGGATATCGTGCTCGGCGCGGTAGGCAGCCAGGATGGCTTCCGCTTCCGGGTCCGGCAGCGGCGTGCGCTGGCCCGGCTCGTAACGGTACCAGCCCTTGCCCGTCTTCTGGCCCAGGCGGCCCGCTTCGCAGATGCGGTCGGCGATGCGTGAATAAACCATGTCCGGCCGCTCGACGTAGCGGCGCTTGCGGATCGACCAGCCGATATCCAGGCCGCTCAGGTCGCCCACGGCCAGCGGCCCCATGGCCATGCCCCACTTCTGCATCGCGCCATCGATCTGCAGCGGCGAGCAGCCTTCATCCAGCAGGAACAGCGCCTGTTGCAGGTACTTCTGCAACATGCGGTTACCAATGAAGCCATCGCATACGCCCGAAGCGACCGGCACCTTGCCCAGCGTGCGCGAGAGCTGCATCACGGTCAGCAGCACATCGTCCGCCGTCTGTTCGCAATCGACCACTTCCAGCAGGCGCATGATATTGGCCGGCGAGAAGAAGTGCATGCCGATCACGTCCTGCGGGCGGCTGGTGGCAGCGGCAATCGCATTCACGTCCAGCATCGAGGTATTGGTGGCGAGGATGGAACCAGGCTTCGTGATGTCGGACAGTTCCTTGAAGATGCGGCATTTGAGCTCGAAGTCTTCGAACACGGCTTCGACGACGATGTCCGCGCCGGCGGCGTCGGTGAGCGTGGCGCCCGGCGTGATCAGGGCCAGCACCGCGTCGCGCTCGGCGGCGCTCATGCGGCCCTTTGCCACCTTGGCGTCATAGACTTTCGCGATGTGGGCGCGGCCGCGCTCCAGCGACTCCGGCTTGGCGTCGATCAGGGTGACTGGAATGCCGGCGTCGGCAAAGCAGATGGCGATGCCGGACCCCATGGTCCCGGCGCCGATCACGGCGGCGCTCTGCACCGGGCGCGGTTTCACGTCCGCACCCAGGCGGGAAATCTTGGCGGCCTGGCGCTCGGCAAAGAACACATGGCGCAGCGCCTTCGATTCCGGCGTGCCAAGCATGGCGAGGAAGCGCTCGCGCTCATAAGCCAGCCCCTGGTCGAAAGGCTGCTCGACTGCGGCGGTGCAGCAGTCCACGATGTGCAGCTTGGCGATATTGCCCTGGGCGCCGGCTTCGACCTTGTCGCGCAGTTTCGCCAGGTAGCCGGTCGCCAGCGCGTCCACGCGGGCCGGCAGGTCGCGCGTGCGGCGCAGCTGGCCCACTTTGCTGCGGGCGAAATCCACGGCGGCGGACAGCACATCGCCTTCGAAAATGGCGTCCACCAGTCCCAGTTGATGGGCTTCCTCGGCTGTGACGGCGGCGCCGGTCAGCATCATGTCGGCCGCCTTGTCCATCGGCACCAGGCGTGGCAGGCGCTGGGTACCGCCCGCGCCGGGCAGGAAGCCGAATTTCACTTCCGGCAGGCCCAGTTTGGACTCGGCGCCGGCAACGCG
>DASWYX010000467.1:0-7695 GCA_036404755.1 Pseudoduganella sp. | reverse complement strand
AAGCCGGGTGGAGCGGCGGCCCCTGAGCCGAACCGCATGCGTCGCGCGCCGGCGCCGGCTGCGCCAACACGCTCGCCAGCGGGCGGATCGCGTCCGCCGCGCAAGGGGAGCTGAGCGCCGATGATGCCCCAGCCGCCGGCGAGCGTTCCGCCCGACCCCGACGCCGAGGTTCCTTCACCGCAGGCGCGGCAGCGCAAGCCGCTGGGCGCCGCGGCGCTGGCGGTGGTGCTGGCCGGGCTGTCGATGCTCGGCCCCTTCTCGATTGACGCCTACCTGCCCGCCTTCCCCAACATACAGCAATCGCTGGGCGCCTCGCCGGTCGAGGTGCAGCAATCGCTGACCGCCTACCTGCTGGCCTTTGCCGCGATGGTGCTGTGGCACGGCGCCCTGTCCGACGCGTTCGGGCGGCGCAACGTGATCCTGGTCAGCCTGGTCACCTTCTGCATCGGCACCATCGGCTGCGCCTCCGCGCACAGCGTGCACTACCTGTGGTTCTTCCGCGTGGTGCAGGGCGTGTCGGCCGGCGCCGGCGTGGTGGTGGGCCGCGCCATCATCCGCGACCTGTATGCCGACGCCGCCGCCGCGCGCCTGCTGTCGCTGGTGACGATGATTTTCTCGATCGCGCCCGCCGTGGCGCCCGTGCTGGGCGGCTTCATCGTCAAGTATTCGGACTGGCGCAGCATCTTCCTGTTCCTGGTCGGCTACACGGTGGTGCTGTTTGCCGTCTGCTACCGGCGCCTGCCGGAAACGCTGCCGCCGCACAAGCGCCAGCCCTTCAACCCCGTTTTCCTGTGGCGCAATTACCGCGACATCCTGTCCTCGCCGCTGTTCCACCTGAAAACGGGCGTGGTGGCGCTCAATTTCTGCGGCCTGTTCGTCTATATCACGGCCGCACCGGTAGCGCTCCCAGGGCAGCTGCACCTGGGGCCGGACCAGTTCGCCTGGCTGTTCGTGCCCGCCGTGTCCGGCATCTTCCTCGGCGCGCTGGCGGCCAACCGCATCGCCGGCAAGTGGAGCTTCGCGCGCCAGATCCGCTTCGGCGTCGGCTTCCTGCTGTCGGCCGCCACGGTCAATGTCGGCTACCACCTGTTCTTCCCGCCGGCCGTGCCGTGGAGCACCCTGCCCATCTTTTTCTACACTTTCGGCATGTCGGTTGTGGCGCCCGGCGCAACACTTCTGGCGCTGGACCTGTTCCCGCACATCCGAGGTACGGTAGCATCATGCCAGTCGTTTGCCGTGACGGTGCTGGCCGCCGTCATTGCCGGCGTGATCGCGCCGGCCCTGTCGGACTCCTTCCTGTGGCTCGCTTGCGCCCAGCTCTTCTTCACCGTGACGGCGCTGGGATTGTGGTTGACGTCGCGCGTGGTGAGGCGCATGCTTACGCCCCAATGAAGAAAAATGGCAACATTGTTTTATTTTTATCAATAGACTCCCGGGTCATTAATAAATGCAACAAAGTGTCTTCGGGAATTTGTATTGCCGCTAAGTTATAGTATATTTATGTTAATGGGCATTTGAGATTGCAAGCGAGAAATGCACTACCAATCCGCTCCTGTTTGACGAATTGAATCGGCGCCCCTGATGGCAGGGCGCCAAATACTACTGGCGCCACGATGCATCAACCTGATCAAGACATCCGCAATCGCTTGCTGATCGCGCGTCTGCCGGCCATGCCGCAGATCCTCATCAAGCTGATTGAACTCCTGCAAGCCGACGATGCCGGCATGCCGGAGCTGGCCGCCCTGATCGCCAAGGATGCCGGGATGACGTCCAAGATCCTCGCTGTCGCCAACAGCTCGGCCTACCAGCGCCACAACCGCACGGTGGGCCTGGAGCAGGCCCTGGTCTCGCTGGGCACGGACATGATCAAGACGCTGGTGATCTCCGAGTCCGTGTTCCAGACCTTCAACAACTTCCCCCATTCCGGCAGCACCGACCTGCGCGCGTTCTGGAAAGGTTCCCTCACCACGGCCGTCATCGCGCGCGACATCGCCCGCGCCATGGACTACCCGCATGTGGAAGAGGCCTACCTGGCCGGCCTGCTGCACAATGTGGGCCGCCTGGCGCTGCTGTCCACCGCGCCCAAGGAATACGCCTACAACTTCACCGCGCGCGACGACGAAGAGCTGTGCGCGGTCGAGCAGCGCACGCTGGAAATTACCCACACCGAAGCGGGCGCCTGGCTGATCGAGCGCTGGAACCTCGATTCCTTCCTGGCCGACTCCGTGCTGTACCACCACGAGCCGGTCACGCGCCTGGAGTCGGCCCACCCGCTGATCCGCATCGTGCGCCTGGCGCACCACCTGTGCTACCACGGCGACGAACCGCATGCGGCGGAGGACGCGGCCGCGCTGTGCGGCATCGATCCGACCCAGCTGGACGCCTTCACCAAGGCCGCCGCGCGCCAGGTGCTCAAGTCGGCCGACTACCTGGGCATCGACCTGACCGGCGCCGACGACATCGTGCCGCCGCCCGCCGTCGCGCCCACGCCGGCCGACCCGGTGCAGGCGCGCCTGTCCGAGGAAGTGCGCAATATGATGCTGGTGTCCGAAATGGGCCAGACCTTCGCGCGCCAGCAGGGCGAAGCGGCGATGCTGGAAGCGATGACGCGCTCGGCGCGCATCCTGTTCGATTTCGACACCACCGTGCTGCTGCTGGAGAACCCCACCGGCCACGCGCTGGAAGGCTTCGGCACCGGCGACGCCCAGCAGCGCCTGGCCGAATTCGCCATCCCGCTGAACAAGGCCGGCCTGATCGCCGACGCCGCCACCGAACGCCGGCTGGCCTTCGCCACGCGCGGCGCGCAGCCGCTGACAATCGCCGAAGAACAGCTGTTCCGCATCCTCGGCACCGAATCGATGGTGTGCCTGCCGCTGGTGGCCGGCCAGCGCTGCCTGGGCGTGCTGGTGGGCGGCGCCGCCGCCTGGCAGCTGCCGTCCTACCAGAAGCGCGAGCGCTTCCTGCAATCGTTCGGCAGCCAGGCCGCCGCCGCGCTGGAGACGGCCATTTCCGAACGGGGCCACGCGCGGCGCCAGATCGCCCACGTGGCCGAGGAATACCGCGAAGCGTCGCGCCGCGTGGTGCACGAGGTGAACAACCCGCTGTCCATCATCAAGAACTACCTGTCGGTGCTGGACGCCAAGCTGGCGCGGCGCGAACCGGTGGTGTCCGAGATGTCGATCCTGAACGAGGAAATCGACCGCGTCGGCCAGCTGATCCACGGCCTGGCCGACCTGCAGCCCAGCGATGCCGCCAGCGTGACCCACATCGGGCGCGTGGTGGACGAGGTGCTGCGCCTGTTCCGCGCCACCGACTTCGTGCCGGCCTCGGTGCAGATCATCCTGCGCATGCTGGACGATCCGAACGAGATCGACGGCGATGCCGACCTGCTCAAGCAGATCCTCGTCAACCTGATCAAGAATTCCGTGGAAGCCATGCCGGGCGGCGGCCGCATCGAGATTGCCAACCGCGGCCTGGTCAACCGCGAACGCAAGCTGTACGTGGAACTGGTGGTGGCCGACAGCGGCCCGGGCCTGTCCGCGGAGGTATTGGCCAACCTGTTTACCGCGGTCAAGAGCAGCAAGGAAGGCAAGCACCATGGGCTGGGCTTGTCCATCGTGCACAGCCTGGTCAAGCGCATGGGCGGCGAAATCACCTGCCGCAGCGGCGGCACGGGCACCACTTTCGAAATCCTGCTGCCGGCCCGCGGCAGTACCAGCCAGATCGCGACCGTGCCGGCGCGCGTGATGGATTCCGTATAAGGCCATGATGAACCCGACCAATCCGAACCCGCTCATGGCTCCCGACGACGGACTGATTCCGCCCGCGCCCGAATTCCAGCCACGCCTGCTGCTGGTGGACGATGAACCCAGGCTGCTGACCTCCCTGTACGAACTGCTGCGCGGCCACGATTACCAGCTGGTCACCGCGTCCTCCGGCAGCGAAGCGCTGGCCCACCTGAACCGCCTGCAATTCGACCTCGTGCTGCTCGACCTGCGCCTGCCGGACATCGGCGGCCACGAGATCATGGACTTCATCAACGCCAAGGAAATCGATGCGGACGTGATCGTGATGAGTGGCGAGGCCGGCATCGACGCGGCCATCGGCGCCCTGAAGCGGGGCGCCTATGATTACCTGCGCAAGCCCTACAATCCGCCCGAGCTGCTGAAGACCGTGGAGAACGCGCTGCAAAAGCGACGCCTGGCGGTCGAGAACCGCCGCATCGGCCAGCGCCTGGAAAACTCGGAGAAGATGTACCGCTACCTGGTGGATTCCTCGCCGGACATCATCTACACCCTGAACCACGAAGGCTGCTTCACCTTCGTCAACGACCGCGCCTACCAGCTGCTGGGCTTCACGCGCGAAGAGCTGATCGGCAGCCACTACTCGATCCTGGTGCACGACGAGGACCTGGAGCGCGCGCGCTATGTGTTCAACGAGCGCCGCGTCGACGAACGCGCCTCGCGCAACGTGGAGCTGCGCCTGAAGTGCAATACGGGCGGCGGCGCGGAGCGCACCTTCAACAACACCTTGATGACGATCTCGCTGAACGCGATCGGCATGCACGTGCCGGGCGAGGAAGTGGCCAAGCATGAATTCTTCGGCACCTATGGCGTGGCGCGCGACATCACCGACCGCAAGCGCGCCGAGGAAATGATTTCCTACCAGGCCTACCACGACATCCTGACCGACCTGCCCAACCGCATGCTGTTCAAGGACCGCCTGGGCCTGGCCGTGATCCAGGCCAAGCGCAAGCTGTCCGAGCTGGCCGTAATGTTCGTCGACCTGGACCGCTTCAAGCTGGTCAACGATACGCTGGGCCATGTGAAGGGCGACGAGCTGCTGCAGCAGGCCGCGCTGCGCCTGAAGGAATGCCTGCGCAAGGGCGACACGCTGGCGCGCCAGGGCGGCGACGAATTCACCATCGTGCTGCCCGAGCTGCGCGACCGCGCCGATGCCAAGTCGATCGCCGACAAGTTCCTGGAAGTGCTGCAGAAGCCCTTCGACCTGGATGGCCACATCGTGCACATCTCAGCCTCGATCGGCATCGCCATCTACCCGGGCGACGGCGAAACGATCGAAGAGCTGCTGCGCCACGCGGACATCGCCATGTACCAGGTCAAGGCGCTGGGGAAGAACGGCCACAGCTTCTACCACTCCTCGATGCAGGACATGTCGCACCAGAAGATCGCGCTGGAGCAGTCGCTGCGCAAGGCGCTGGAGCACAATGAACTGGAAATGTACTACCAGCCGCAGATCGACGTGGCCAGCGGCCGCATCATCGGCGCCGAAGGCCTGATGCGCTGGAACCACCCGCAGCGCGGCCTGCTGTCGGCCGGCGAATTCCTGCCTTTCGCCGAAGAGAATGGCCTGATGCTGCCGATCTCGGACTGGATGATCGGCGCCCTGTGCCGCGACCTGCTGATGTGGAATGCGGCCGGCGGCGACACGATCCGCCTCTCGCTGAACCTGTCGCCGCAATACCTGGACCGCGGCGACTTCTTCGAAAAGATGCGCGGCGCGCTGGCGCGCTACGGCATCTCGCCGGCGCAGATCGAAGTGGAAATCACCGAGAACATCTGCATCCGCAATCCGCAGTATGCGATCGAGCAGCTGAACAAGCTGTGCCAGCTGGGCGTGTCCGTCGCCATCGACGATTTCGGCACCGGCTATTCCTCGCTGTCCTACCTGCACCGCTTCCCGATCCACACCATCAAGATCGACCAGAGCTTCGTCAAGGAGATCCACGACGAGCATGGCCACTATCCGGTGATCCTGGCCATCATTTCGATCGCGCGCGGCCTCGGGCTGCACCTGGTGGCCGAAGGCGTGGAAACGGAAGTGCAGGCGCGCTACCTGCAGGCCAACGGCTGCTCGAGCATGCAGGGCTACCTGTACTACCGCCCGATCTCGCTGTCCTCCTTCATCACTGTGCTGCAGGAGCAGAACAAGGTTGAAGGCGCCGCGCCGGACGCCGCCGCCGCTGCCGCGCGCGTAGCGATCCAGGCCTGAGGCGCCGATGCAGCGCTATACGGCCAGCGAAGCGGACGCCTCGGGCGCCACCAACCATACCGCCGAATACCTGCGCGTGCGCGACCTCGCCGAGCGCGGCGTGCCCAATGCCCAGCACAGCCTGGGCTTCATGTATTTCAACGGCCAGGGCGTGGTGCAGAACTACGAGCTGGCCGCCGCCTGGTACCGCCAGGCCGCCAATGCGGGCCTGGAGCATGCGCAGTACAACCTGGGCGTGATGTACCAGAAGGGCCAGGGCGTGGAGCAGGATTACGCCGAAGCGGCGCGCTGGTACCAGCAGGCAGCCGAACAGGGCTACGCCGCCGCGCAGTACAACCTGGGCTGGCTGTACGCCAAGGGCCAGGGCATCGAACAGGATACCGAGCAGGCGCGACACTGGTTCGCCAAGGCCGCCGAACAGGGCGACGCGGGCGCGCAGAACAACCTGGGCATGATGTACGACACCGGCAAGGGCGTGCCGCAGGACTTCAAGCAAGCCATCATGTGGTACCGCCGCGCGGCCGAGCAGGGCTATGCGCGCGCCCAGTTCAACCTGGGCCTGCGCTATGCGAACGGGCAGGGCGTGCAGCAGGATGTGCAGCAGGCCATGTCCTGGTTCCGCAAGGCCGCCGAGCAGGGGTATGCGCCGGCCCAGTTCAACCTCGCGCTGCGCTTCGACAAGGGCGACGGCGTGGCGCAGGACAGCCAGAAGGCCATCAGGTGGTACACGGCGGCCGGCGAGCAGAATCATATGAGCTCCCAGTTCAACCTGGGCCTGATCTACGACAATGGCCACGGCGTGCCGCGCGACGAGCGGCTGGCGCTGGCCTGGTACCGCCGCGCCGCGGAGCAGGGCCATGCCGCCGCCCAGAACAACCTGGGCCTGCGCTATGACCATGGCCAGGGCGTGGCCCAGGATTACGAGGAAGCGGCGCGCTGGTACCGCAAGGCGGCCGAACAGGGCTTCCCCGCCGCCCAGTACCACCTGGGCATGCTGTTCGATAACGGCCACGGCGTGGCGCAGGACCATCACGAAGCGATCTTCTGGTACCGCAAGGCGGCCGACCAGGGCCATTTGCGCGCCCAGTTCGACCTGGGCCTGCGCTATGAAACGGGGCAGGGCGTGCCGCAGGACCTGCGCAAGGCGATGGGCTGGTACCAGCGCGCCGCCGAACAGGATTACGTCGCCGCCCAGTACATGCTGGGCCAGCTGCACGACCGCGACGACGGCCCGGCGCCGGACCTGGTGCAGGCCAACGCCTGGTACCGCAAGGCGGCCGAGCAGGGCCACACGCTGGCCCAGTTCACGCTGGCCCTGCGCCACGACAATGGCCAGGGCGTGCCGCGCGACTTCAACGCCGCGCTGCAGTGGTACCTGGCCGCCGCGCGCCAGGGCCATGCCCGCGCCCAGCTCAATGCGGGCCTGATGTATTTGAGCGGCCAGGGCGCCGCCGCCGATCCCGCCGCCGCGTGGCGCTGGCTGTCGCAGGCCGAACGCGCCGGCGTGCCGGGCGCTGCGCGCTACGTGTCGCAGGCGGCCGCGCGCCTGAACGCGTCCGAACTGGCCGCCCTGCGCACCCATCCCGACCTGCTCCCCGCCTGACCTGCTCCTCAGCCTGACCTGCGCGCGCATGCGTGCGGCGCCAAACGATCAATCCCATGATTGAACGGGCTGCGTCGTGC
>DASWYX010000466.1:0-2648 GCA_036404755.1 Pseudoduganella sp. | reverse complement strand
AGGCCGGTGGTCCTGCTACACGACTTCGGCTACGACATCCACAGCTTCACTGAAGTCATCCCCCTGCTAGCGGCACAGGGCTTCCGCGTACTCGTGCCCTATATGCGCGGCCACGGCAGCACACACTTCAAGGACAAGTCGATCGCCCGTTCCGCCCAGCCCGAAGCCCTTGGCGCGGACACGCTGACCGTGATCGACTCCCTGCACCATCCGGAAGCGGTGGTTGCAGGCTTCGGCCAGGGCGCCGTCGCCGCCCGCGCCTTCGCCCTGCTGAAGCCCACGCGCTGCAAGGGCATCGTTGCTGTCGATGGCGTATGGCAGCCCACGCCCGACCGCGCGTCGCTGCAAAAGGATCGCCGCGGTTTCGCCCGCAAACTGTGGACCGCCAATTCGCCGGACTGGCGCTTCGATGAAGCGGTTTTCGCTCGCGCCGCCATGAGCTTCGACAACCCGGACTTCCCCGCCATCCTGGCCGGCACGCCCGTCAACGCCGCCGTGCCGGCCG
The DNA here is from genome assembly GCA_036404755.1 of Pseudoduganella sp. Taxonomy (GTDB): domain Bacteria; phylum Pseudomonadota; class Gammaproteobacteria; order Burkholderiales; family Burkholderiaceae_D; genus Rugamonas. Next base: position 2,143 of record DASWYX010000466.1, on the reverse strand, counting down.
TCACTGCACCTGTGGTCACGCTGCGCGGCAGCGCAAGCGGCAAGCCGGCCAACGCCCCGGCCGCGCGGGTGATCGAAGGCGCAGGCCACAACCTGCCGCTGGAAGCCCCGCAAGCCTTCGCCGACGCGATCGCGGAAATGGTCCGCAACGCCAAATGGCGCACATGACAATTGGAGATATGAACATGGCAGTAAAAGAACTCGCAGTCGTTAGCTACACCCAGGGCATTATCGGCCCGAGCCAGAAGATGCTTGGCCCGCTGGCCGACGGCGGCAAGCTGTTCGCCGGCACTCCGCCCGGCTGCTGGGGACCGATGATCACGCCCGCCTTCCAGGGCGGCCATGAAGTGACGCAACCGGTCGCCATCGAAGGCGCTGAAGTGGGCGACGCAGTGGCCCTTAAAATCAACCGCATGCGCGTAACCTCGATCGCCACGTCGTCCGGGGTGATGGAATTCGTCGAAGGCCGCTACCACGGCGATCCCTTCGTTTCCAAGCTGTGCTCCGCCTGCGGCACCGAACATCCGGCCAGCCATGTGCAGGGCATCGGCGAGGATGCGATCCGCTGCAGCCACTGCGGCGCCGAAGTGAACGCTTTCCGCTTCAGCCACGGCTATGTGATCGTGTTCGACCAGGAGAACCAGGTCAGCCTCACGGTAAACCAGGAAATCGCCAACCAGCTGGCCGGCAAGGCGCCGGAAGCTTCGGCCCTGCCGGAGTTCGCGGCCCAGCATTCCATCCTGGCGCTGGCGCGCGCCGACATTCCGGGACTGGCGGCGCATATGCGTCCCTTCCTCGGCAATATCGGCACGATGCCTTCACGCGACCTGCCGGACTCGCATAACTGCGCCGACTTCGGCCAGCACCTCGTCGGCGCGCCGCATCGCTACGGCATGACGCAGGAAGAACTGGACGAAGCGCGCACCGATGGCCATATGGACACCAACTCGGTGCGCGAAGGCGCCATCCTGATCTGCCCTGTAAAAGTGCCGGGCGCCGGCGTCTACCTGGGCGACATGCACGCGCAACAGGGCAACGGCGAAATCGCCGGCCACGCGACCGATGTCAGCGGCGTTACCGAACTGACGGTCGAAGTGATCAAGAACCTCGTCATTCCCGGGCCCATCCTCTTGCAGAACGAGGATGACCTGCCGCCGATGGCGCGCCCGATGACGGCCGAACAGCGCCAGAAGGTGCGCGCGCTAGCCGAACGCTGGGGCCAGCGCGACATCGAGGAGAACGGCCCGATCACCTTTATCGGCAGCGGAAAGAACCTGAACGAGGCCACGCGCAACGGCCTGTCGCGCGCCGCCGAAGTCACGGGCCTGCCGTATGACGAAGTGCTGAACCGCGCCACGATCAACGGCTCCATCGAAATCAGCCGCCTGCCCGGCACCGTGCGTGTCACCTTCCTGTGCCCCATGCCCATCCTCGACCGCATGGGCATCGGCCACCTGGTGCGCGAAAAATACAATCTTTAAGGACTTATCATGACTACCCAGACCGAAACTTACGCAACGGCGCTGCCGCGCCTTATCCCGCCCGCCGTGCAGTTGCTGGTGGCGCGCATCGCGATCGCCGCGATCTTCTTCCTGTCCGGCCGTACCAAGGTCGAAGGACTGCTTACGCTGAAGCAGTCGACCTATGACCTGTTCGAGTACGAGTATGCGCTGCCGCTGCTGCCGTCCGACATCGCGGCCCAGCTGGCGACTTATGCGGAGCATTTCCTGCCGATGCTGCTGGTGCTTGGGCTGTTCACCCGCTCCTCCGCACTCGCGCTGCTGGGAATGACCCTGGTGATCGAGATCTTTATTTATCCGGCGGCGTGGCCGACGCATTTGAGCTGGGCGGGGCTGTTGTTGCCGCTGATTGCTTATGGTGGCGGGACGTTCTCTGCTGATAACCTGATCAAGCGCCGTCATTGATCATGCACGGCGGATCAATGATCCGCCCTACACGCTGCGCGCCCGTCCCGCGTCCCCTGCCCCGCTGCGTGCGGGGCTTTTGCTTTTCTGGCCGTATCGTAAACGCAACAATGCGAGCAAATGATATCGCTATCAGAATCGGGCACTTTCTACTATGAAGCGCACTCCTCCTATGAGACACCCCTGATGCTGCGCACCATTGATAGTTCTTTACAAATT
>DASWYX010000465.1:0-2463 GCA_036404755.1 Pseudoduganella sp. | reverse complement strand
AGCAGGTGGAGGAGGGGGGTGCTCATGTCCGCATTTGAGCGGAAACAGCCCTGGGGCCGGGGGCGGCTCCAGGTGCTGCGGTAAATCTTCAGGCCGCGTGGGCGGCGGATCAATGATCCGCCCTACAACACCCGTCGGGCCCGCATCGACCGGAAAATGCGCAAACCGCATGGCGTAGGGCGGATCATTGATCCGCCGTGCATCCCTGCCCGTGGCGGCTTACTGGCCTGCAGCCGCGCCGTGCGCCTCTTCGCCCAGTTGCCCCGCGCGGAAATCATTCACCGCCTGGAAAATCTCCTCCTGCGAATTCATCACGAACGGGCCGTACTGCACGATCGGCTCATTCAGCGGCTTGCCGGCGATGAGGATGAAGCGGCTCGCTTCGCCCGCGGTGACGGTCACGCCATCCGAACCTGCCGTATTGGCCAGGATCGCCATGCTGCGCGCCGGCACAGCCTTCTCGCCCACCTTCACTTCACCGCGATAGGTGTAAATGAAGGCATTGTGGCCCGCCGGCAGCAGCTGGCTGAAGGACGCGCCAGCCGGCAGTTCCACGTCGATGTACAGCGGCTCGGTGACTTCACGCTGCACCGCGCCCGCCACACCGTGGCTGGAGCCTGCAATCACGCGCACCTTCGCCCCCGCATCGGTCTCAAAGGACGGGATCTCGCCAGCCTGGAAATCCTTGTACCAGGGCTTGCGCATCTTGTCCTTGGCCGGAAGGTTCAGCCACAGCTGGAAGCCTTCCATCAAGCCTGCCTCCTGTTCCGGCATTTCGGAGTGGATCACGCCGCGGCCCGCCGTCATCCACTGCACGCCGCCGTTGGTCAGCAAACCTTCGTTGCCGGCGCTGTCGCGGTGGCGCATGCGGCCGGTCAGCATATAGGTGACCGTCTCGAAACCGCGGTGCGGGTGGTCGGGGAAGCCGGCAATGTAGTCGTTGGCTTCATCCGAACCGAAATTGTCCAGCATCAGGAAAGGGTCGAGGCGGCGCTGGAGCGGCTGGGTCAGCACGCGATTGATCTTCACGCCTGCGCCGTCCATCACGGCCTGGCCGTGGATGATGCGTTCCACGCCGCGGACCGTTCCGATTTTTTCGCTAGTGATACCCATAGCCATACTCCTTTCTAATCTCTGATTAAGCAGCGATCGCTGCAACCTGGTCGTTGGCCGATGCCTGGGCCTTGGCGACCATCTCGGCGCCCATGCCCAGGCCTTCCGAGAACACGTACTGCACATCTTCACCCAGGCCGACGAATTTCAGGAACATGTCCAGGTGCATCAGCTGGGTGTCGGTCGGCGAATCCTTGTGCAGGCCGCCACGCGACAGGGCTACATATACTTTCTTACCGGTCAGCAGGCCAACCGGGCCGGTCGGGCCATACTTGAAGGTCACGCCGGCGCGGGCAATTGCGTCGAACCAGGATTTCAGCTGCACGGTCACGCCGAAGTTATAGGTCGGTGCGCCGATCACGACCACGTCCGCTGCCTGCACTTGGGCGATCAGGGCGTCATCCAGGGCCACGCGGGCGGCTTGTTCCGGAGTGCGCTGGTCAGCCGGGGTGAACAGGGCGCCCAGGGCGGCTTCGTCCAGCACCGGGTGCGGATCGGAAGCCAGGTCGCGGCGGGTCACGTTCACGTCATTGCGGCCGGCAACCAGTTTGGACACGATCGCGTCCGCGATACGGGTGGATTCGGCACCTTGGCTGCGAGCGCTGGAGTTGATTTGCAGAATGTTCATGATGTTTTCTCCTGAATTTGGTTGAGTGCTGCGTCGATGTACGTACTTTAGCAATTCCAAAAACGATGCGGAAGGCGTTAAAATGGACATCATTTATCCACCAGTGGAACAATCATGAGCGATCTGGACCCGGGCGACCTGCTGCTGTTTGCCCGCATCGTCGAGTGCGGCAGCCTGTCCCAGGCGGCCGAGCGGCTGCAATTGCCGAAATCGACCGTCTCGCGCCGCCTGACGCTGCTGGAGGGCCGCCTCGGCGAACGCCTGCTGCAGCGGACCACGCGCAAGCTGGTGCTGACGGAGTTTGGCGAGAGCCTGCTGGAACACGCGCGCAAGGTGGCGGAAGAGACAGAGGCGGCGGCCGCGCTGGCCCAGCACCGCCAGCAGGCGCCAAACGGGCTGCTGCGTGTCTCGATGCCGGCCGACTTCGCCAACACGCACCTGAGCCGGCTGCTGCCCGATTTCCTGAAGAAGTATCCCGCTATTGCAATCGACCTGGACTTGTCGCCGCGCAGGGTGGACCTGGTGGCGGAAGGCTTTGACGTCGCGATACGCATGGGCGCGCTGCCGGACGATGCCTCGCTGGCGGCGCGTCCCGTGGTCCTCAGCACCTGGGGCCTGTTCGCCTCGCCGCGCTATACCGGGCTGCACGGCCTGCCCGAGCATCCCGACGACCTGTTCCGCTACGACTTGCTGAGCTTGCCACGCGCCACCAATGGCATGGC
>DASWYX010000464.1:0-5666 GCA_036404755.1 Pseudoduganella sp. | reverse complement strand
TTGGACAGGTTGTAGTCGAAGCCGATCACGGCGCCGAAGTCCTTGCCCTTGGTGAAGTTGGTGAACTTGGTCTCCATCGCGCTGGCAACGAAGTTCCAGTTGCCATAGGGCTGGTTGACGCCGATCGCATACGTATTGACCCGCGGGTTTTCCGGGCCTTCGAAGTTGAAGGTGCCGGTATGGAAGTTGGCGCCAACCACGGTGCCGGTGGCGGCAAACTTGTACTTTGCGCCGACCATCGCACCGCGGTAGGAGTCCGCTTTCACCAGCGGCACGAAGCCGGTAGTGCTGACAAAGCCCATCGGCGCGCGCATTTCGCTGCGCTGGTAGGAGCCCACCAGCGTCAGGTCGTCGGTCGAATAGGCCGCCATGGCGCTGAACGTGCGGCCCCGGTGGTCGTTCGACTCGGCGCCCGCCGTCAGGCCGCCCAGGATCTGGCCGGTGGCCGGAGTGGACGGCGGCGTGGTCGGCGTCTGCACCGAACGCGCCGGGCTGATTTGCGATGGCACGCCGGCGTTGGGCGAGAAGCTGGCCAGCACGACCCACGGTCCCTTCATCGCGGCATAGGTGAGCAGGTTGTCCTGGAACATCTGCAGGCTGTTGGTCACCAGGCCGCGCGCCATCAGGTCCGAGGAACCCAGGCGGTCGGTGGTGCCCAGGTAGTAGGCGATCATCATCGGCGAAGCCTGGCGTCCCAGGCGGACTTCGCCGGCTTGCGTGGTCAGCGCCACGTAGGCCTGGCGGCCGAACAGGCGGCCGTCATTGGTCAGCGTGCCGCCATCGAGCTGGATGCCGCCTTCGAGCACGAAGTTGGCCTTCATGCCATTGCCCAGGTCTTCCACACCCTTGAAGCCAAAGTAGCTTTGCTGCGACAGGCTGGGCGTCATGCGCGTCACGCTTTGCGATGGCGACGCGATACTGTTCGGCACCGGGGTGGCGCCGTTCATGCCGAAGACGGTACCGGTCACATTGCCCTCCGTCTTGCTGATGTGGTCAACCGCCACATCCAGGTTGCCGTAGATGGTCACGTTCGATTGCGACCATGCCGGAGCGCTGGCCAGCGCGCACGACGCCAGCCCGACGGCAGCCTTGAAAATCCTGTACTTCATGAAGTCTCCCAATTTAGATTTATGTATTGCGCTTGTTTTACGCCGTAGCGCGGAGCGGCGAAGCTTGCCGGTATCGCCCGAGCGCCAACAGGGCCATGCCCGCCGCACCCAGCATCCAGGGATAGATTTCGAGCACCATGCGGTAGTGCCCATTCAGGTCGAAGTAGCGGCCCATGGCGACGGGGCCGATCACGCCGCCCAGTGCATAGGCGGAGAAGCAAACGCCATACAGGGCGCCAAAGGCACGCATGCCGAAGTAGGAACGCACCAGGTAGGAAATCAGGTCTCCTTCCGCACCGATCGCCATGCCGATCATTGCGCCGCCCAGCAGCAGCGTGTTGTAATCGCTGGCGCCGGCCAGCATCAGCAGGCCGCAAGCCCCGGCGAACAGGAAGGCAGCGCCGACCAGGGGGGCATGCACGCGGTCCAGCAGCACGCCGGTGAGGATGCGGCCGATGAACAGCCCAATACCCATCAGCGACACCGACTTCGCCGCCTGCTCCGGCGTGTAGCCCCGGTCGATGAACAGTGCCGGCAGGTGCGGGCCCATCGACAGCGTGGCGATGGACGCGACCAGGAAGGCGCCGAAGATCAGCCACAGGCGCGGCGAGCGCAGGCCTTCTTTCAGCGTAAGCCCGTCCACGGCCGCCCAGGCGGCGCCGCCGTCCATACTGCGGCGCGCCGCTCCGGCCAGCGCCGCACGCCGCTCGCGCAGCAGCACATACGCCAGCAGCGCGGCGAACAACGCAAACACGGCCAGCCCGACGTAAGCCATGCGCCAGCCATAGGCGCCGATCAGCTTTTGCGCCAGCAGCGGCATGCCCACCATGCCCAGCCCGAGACCGGACATGGCGAGGCCCAGCGAGAGTCCCAGCCGGCGATCGAACCATTGCGGCATGATGGCCAGATAGCTGAGCGGAGAGGTGCCCGTGCCCAGCAAGCCGATCGCCAGCGCCAGCGCGGCCCAAGCCGCCACGCTGCCCGTCTGCAGCGCCAACGATGCGACGCAGGCCGCCATCAGCAGCGCCGACAACAAGGCCACGCGGCGCACGCCATAGCGGTCCATCAGCAGGCCGACCAGGGGGCTGGCCAGCGCCACGCCCAGCATCGCGCTGCCGAAGGAAAGCGCGGTCTCCGCCCTGCCCCAGCCGAATTCCTGCGACAGCGGATGGACAAACACGCCCACCGTGCCCGCGAACAGCGGCCCGACGCCTGCGCCAAGTCCCACGGCGCCGCCGAAGACCACTGCCGCCAACCGCCAGGCCGCGGTGTTCATGCGCGCACCCGCTGTTCCTGCGCCACCACGGCAGCGATCATCTCGCGCAGCGGAGCCTTGTCCGGCTTGCCGACCTTGGTGGCGGGGATGGCGTCAATGGCCTCGATGCGCTCGGGCCATTTGAACTTGGCCAGGCCCAGCGACTCCAGGTATTTGCCCATCTCTTCGACCGTCGGCGTGCGGCTCTTAGCGCGCAGCACGACATAGGCGCATGCCTGCTCGCCATAGACCTCGCTCGGCATCGGCACCACGGCGCAATCGGCAACGGCTGGATGGCTGGCGACGCAGGACTCCACCTCCTCGCAGTTGATCTTTTCGCCGCCGCGGTCGATCACGTCCTTGATGCGGCCTTCGAAGTAGTAATAGATGCGGCCATCGATGAAGCGCGAGGACAGCAGGTCGCCCGAGCGGTAGAAGCCATCGCTGGTGAACACCTGTGCATTGCGCTCTTCGGCATCGTAATAGCCGTGGAAGGTGCTTGGCCCCTTGGTCGCCAGTTCGCCGACTTCGCCCACCGCCACATCCTCCTCGGTGCCCGGCTTGAGCAGCCTGACCTGATCCAGTTCGCAGATCGGATAGCCCACGGAACGGTCGCGCACTTCGTCCGAATCGCTCTGGCGGGTGAACATGATCAAGCCTTCCGTCATGCCAAAGACGTGGATGCCGATGGTCTGCAGGTCGCGTCGCACCACATCCGAGCCATTGGTGCTGATGATCTTCACGCCCTTGAAGTTGAGCAGCTTGCCGGCGATCGCTTCCTGCAGCTTGAGCATGATGGGGCGCACCAGGCCGATCCAGCTTGGCTTGTAGAACGCCATCACCTTGAAGAACACGGCCGGATTCACCTCCGGCGTGATGATGTTGCGCATGCCCATCAGCAGCGCGGGGCCCCAGCCGCACACCATGTTCGCGTTGTGGATCATCGGCAGCGGCAGGAACAGCACATCGTTCTCCGTCCAGCCGTGGGCGCGCGCCACCAGGCGCATCGCCAGCACATACTCGCTGTGCATGCGCGGGATGATCTTCGGCACGCCGGTCGTGCCGCCGGACAGCTGGAACACCGCCACCTGCTGCGGATCATGCTCGATCGGCGCCAGGATGCGCTGCGCTTCCTCGAAGCCGATCGACTCGATCATGTCGTCCATATGATGGTGGTGCGCCGGCTGCGCAGTGTTGTCCTTCTTCGAGAACAGCCCCGTGACGGCGCCGATCAATCCCTTCGCCTTTCCGCGGGTGATGATGATGTGCTCCATGCTCGGGATCTGCGGCTTCAGCCTTTCGGCAAAGGCCACCATGTCGAACTTGGGATTGTCGCCATGGACCACCCAGGCCTTGGCTTTGGCGTGATTGGCCAGATAGCCGATTTCCTTTTCGCGGTGGGCCGCCAGCGTGCAGATGGGGATCAGGCCCGCCTTCCAGCACGCCACGGTGGCAACCACCAGTTCATTGCAGTTCTGGACCTGGAACACCACGCGGTCCAGCGGTTTCAATCCCAGCTGGATGAAGGCGGCGCCCAGGCGCTCGGTGCGCTGATGCAGCTCATCGAAGGTAATGTCGCCCTCCGGCCCGGTCAGCGCGACCTTGCCGGCAAAGCGCGCGAAGGCGTCACGCAGCGCGCCCGGCACCGTTTCCTTGCCCAGCAGGCCGGCCCGCATATAGGCTTCCATTTCTTTCGCAGGCGGATAGACCACGCCCGGCATGGGATTTTTGACGCCAACTTCCATTACTTGTCTCCTTGTTTTATATGCCGCATCAGCAAGCCGCGCAGCTCTTCGGGGATGGCCACCTTGCGTTTGCTTTCGCGGTTGATGCAGACGATTGCGCAGACTCCGGCGAAGACCAGGTCGCCGTTTGGGGCGCTGGCTTCGCAGTGGAATTCGAAGCTGTGCTCGCGTACTTGGCCGACCCAATAGCGGATGTCCGCCACATCGCCCGGCGCCATGGGACGCCTGAACTCCAGCGACATGCCGCGTGCCGGCGTGGTGGCGCCGTGGCGATACATGAGGGCCATCATGTCGCCGCCTGCGACATGGTCCGCGTACAGCCGGGCGGAATCGAGCAGGTACTCGGTATAGCGCCCGGTGTAGACGATGCCGGCGGGATCGCAGTCCGACCAGCGCGCCTTGCGGCGCACCACGAAGGGCGCGCGGGTCAGCACATATTCATGCGCGTCCTTCATCAGGCGCCCGCCAGTTCCGGCAGCTCGCCGGATGCTTCGATTTCCCGCACCAGGTCGGGGAACTGGGCGCGCAGCCGGTCAAGGCTGATGCGGCCGGTGCGCGTCATGTAGCGATAGACGAATTCATAGGGGCCGTAGGCATCCATCCAGCGCGGGAATTCCTCGTACCACATGGCCGAAATCTCGGAAGCGCCAATCAGCTTTTCCTTTTCCGGCCGGCGCTTCGCTTCGTACTCGGCCAGCGCAGCATCCAGCGCCTGCGGATGGGCGCAGATGGCTTCCGCCAGCGCGATCGAATCTTCCATCGCAATGCGGGTGCCGGAGCCGATGGTCGGATGGGCGCTGCTCAAGGCGTCGCCGATCAGCACCGTGCGGCCGCTGCACCAGCGCGCATTGCGGATCACGTCGAACTGGCGCCACGTGGTGTTGTTGGACACCAGCGGATGGCCTTCCAGCTCCGGCGCGAACACGGTTTCCAGCAGCGCCTTGCGCTCATCCAGCGACATCGCTTCGATGCCCAGCCTCTGCCAGGTGGCGTGATCGCACTCGCCCACGAAGGTGCTCATCCTGTCGCTGTACGGGTAGTAATGGGCCACGAAATAGCCGCCCTGGTATTTGCGGAACACCAGCGCCGCCGTCGGGAACACGCGCGTAGTGCCGAACCACGCGAAGTGGTTGGCCAGACTGCGATGCGTGGTGCCGAAGCTTTCCCTGGCGTTTTCGCGCACCACCGAGTTCACGCCATCGGCGCCCACGATCAGGTCCGCATCCAGCGCGGACACGTCCGCCAGCCGCGCCTCATAGCGCACATCGATGCCCAGGTCCGCCGCATGCTTGCGCAGGATGGTGACGAGGGTGATGCGCGGCAGCGTTCCAGCGCCGGGGCCAGGAACGCGCACGCTAACTGGCGCCTCGCGGTTGCTGATCACCTGCACCTTGAAAAAGTGCAGCGCCTGCATGATGTCCGCCGTGACGGCGGCATCGGCCGCCTCCAGCCGCGCCAGGCCGCCTTCGGCCAGGCCGACGCCGAAGCCGTAGGTGGCGTCGCGCGCGTTCTGCTCATACACGGTGATGCCGATTTCCGGCAGGCGCTTGCGCAGCA
>DASWYX010000463.1:0-6744 GCA_036404755.1 Pseudoduganella sp. | reverse complement strand
GCGGACTGCCGGCGTCGCGCCGCGCGGACGATTCGTGGGCGCGGGGGTGCCGCCCCCGCCAGGAGAAGGCGCCGGGCCGCGGGCTGATGGTCCTGGGGGCCCGGGCGGCCCCGGTGGTCCCGGTGGCCCTGATGGGCGTCCGCGCTTCCGTCCCCTGACACCCTGGATTCCGCTCGCCGCCGCCGTGCTGGCAAGCCTGCTGTTCGCAGCCCTGCTGGCATGGTACTTCTCCCGCCCCATCCGCTCGCTGCGGAACGCCTTCGAAGCCGCATCGCAAGGCCAACTGGAACCGCGCTTCGAGCACACCAGCAAGCGTGGCGATGAACTCAACGCGCTGGGCCACGATTTCGACCGCATGACCGCTCGTCTGCGCAACCTGATCGACGGCCAGACACGCCTGCTGCACGACGTATCGCACGAGTTGCGCTCGCCGCTGGCCCGGCTACAGGCAGCAATCGGCCTGGCGCACCAGCAGCCGGACAAGATGCGCGCGACGATGGAGCGCATCGAACGCGAGAGCATGCGCATGGATAAACTGGTTGGCGAACTGCTCACGCTTTCGCGCCTGGAAGCAGGCGCCATCAACACCGGCCGCGAAGAGATCAGTCTCGGCGAACTGCTGGATGAAATCGTCGGTGATGCCGAATTCGAAGCGGCCACGCACGGCCGCGCCGTGGTGCAGCATGGCGAAGCGGACGGCTGCATCATGGGCCAGCCCGACCTGCTCGCGCGCGCCATCGAAAACGTGGTGCGCAACGCGATCAAGCACAGTCCCGCGGGCGGCACGGTGGACGTGGAAATGGCGCGCGACGAAGCGGCCCGCCAGCTGCGCATCCGCGTGATGGACCGCGGTCCCGGCGTGCAGAGCGAAGACCTGCAGGCGATCTTCCAGCCCTTCTACCGCAGCAGCAGTACGCCGAAAGACGTGGAAGGCCACGGCCTTGGCCTCGCCATTGCGCAGCAGGTGGTGCAGCAGCACGGCGGCAGCATCGCGGCGGCGAACCGGCAGGATGGAGGCCTATGTGTTGAAATTGCACTGCCTCTGGCATGAATTGAAACTGATCTCCGGGCAGTTGAACTTTCGAGACAAATGCAGGACAGCTTCGGCAAACTGGCGCTGATAAATTGACCGCGTCTGATTTCCCGGAACCCGCATCATGCCTGATTCAAATTTCGCATCCCTCGCCCAAGCCGTATCCCATCTCGAAGCCGGCTCGCAACAGCAAGCAAGACAAATCCTCGTTGACATGGTGTCATGCACAAAGCATGGCGACGACCTGTCGGGAATGATCTTCGCATCCGCCCTGCTGAAGCGCATCGACGCGGACTCGCACGCGCATACAAATCTCTACCTGCAGGATTACGCGCTGCCGCAGATTGAGTTGTTCAACCTGATGGTGAACAAATTCCCCTTCGTGAAGGAGGCGGGTCGCATTGCCAACAGCCTGCTTGCCCGGCACGTGCGTGGCCATGAAGAAGCTGTGGTCATGGACATTGGCATCGGCTCCGGCCAGCAGGTCGCTGCCCTGCTGCGCCAGATGGAGGAAACGCAAACGCTGCCGCGCAAACTGACCGTGGTCGGCGTGGAGCCAGCGCTCGCCAGCCTTCACGCCGCGGAACTGACGGTGCGCGGCGTGGCGGCCGCTGTCGGCGTGGACCTGGAATTCATCCCGATCGCCAAGTGTCTGGAAGACCTGGACGAAGCCGAATGGGCGGAGCTGCAGGCATTGCCGGGGCCTCTCGTGATCAACGAAGCCTTTTCGCTGCACCATGTAGCCACTTCTCTGATGCGCGGCGACTGCAAGGACAAGGTGCTGCGCCGCCTGCACGCGCTGAAGCCGAAAGCTTTCGTGCTGTGCGAACCGCATTCGGACCACCACACGTCGGTGCTGTCGGCCAGGCTGGAAAACTGCTGGCGCCACTTCGGCCTGGCCTTCCGCGCCATCGACCAGATGGAAATCTCGCAACTTGAAAAGAACTCACTGAAGACACACTTCTTCTCGCGCGAGATCGAGGACATTCTGGGGAAAGACGAATACCGCCGCGTGGAGCGGCACGAAACGGCTGCGATGTGGATGGGCCGTTTGCGGCGCGCCGGCTTCCGCGTGCTGGCGCCAGGCCCGGAAAACGCGCAGCAGCCATCCGCCGGCATCACTTCAGTGTCCGTGCGCGATGGCTATCTGGGATTGGATTTTGGCCACCAGACCCTGGTGGCCGTGATTCAGGCGGTTTGACGCGCCGCGGCGGAAATTACGCCTTCGGCAGGGTCACGCCGTGCTGGCCCTGGTATTTACCGTTGCGATCCTTGTAAGACGTTTCGCAAACCTCGTCGCTTTCGAAGAACAGCACCTGCGCGCAGCCCTCGCCGGCGTAGATCTTTGCCGGCAACGGCGTGGTGTTGGAGAACTCCAGGGTCACGTAGCCTTCCCATTCAGGCTCGAACGGCGTCACGTTCACGATGATGCCGCAGCGCGCGTAGGTCGATTTGCCAAGGCAAACGGTCAGCACATTGCGCGGAATGCGGAAGTACTCGATGGTGCGGGCCAGAGCGAAGGAATTCGGCGGAATGATGCAGACATCGCTCTTGATGTCCACGAAGGAGTTCGAGTCGAAGTTCTTCGGATCGACGATCGTGCTGTTAATGTTGGTGAAGACCTTGAACTCGTCGGCGCAACGGATATCGTAGCCGTAGGACGAAGTGCCGTAGGAAATGACCTTGCGGCCGTCCACCGAGCGGACCTGGCCCGCTTCGAAGGGTTCGATCATTCCATGCTCTTCCGCCATGCGGCGGATCCATTTATCGCTTTTAATCGTCATCGCTGTGCTTTTCTCTCGATTGCAGGGGGGGCGCGCGCCGGAGGCTGGCGCCGTTCCGGTGCGATTTTACGCGAAAGCCCGCTGTTTGAACATTTTTACATCAGGCCCGGCGCCGGATCGCGTGCGGCAAAGCCGCGCCATCGCCCACCATCTGCAGAATCAGGTCGCTCACCAGTTGCGCGGCCAACTGTGGCGACTCCATCGGGAACAGATGGCCGCCGAACATGGTGCGGAAGTGGCGCCCCACCAGGGCGCGCGTGGCGTCCAGGCCCGCCTGGCGGTTTTCCTCCGAGCGGTGGCCGGCGATATAACCGACGGGCACCGGGAACTTGCCGCTGACCAGATTGCCGATATGGTGCGGCAGGCTGCGGTAAATGGCCGTCTCGATCTCGCGGGTGAAGCGCAGTTGCACGCCTTCCGGATGCGGCTTCAGGCCGGCGTCCAGGTAATCCTGCAGCACGCCGGGCGCCCAGGCAGCGAAGATTTCCTTGCTGGCGAAGTGGCGCAGCGCCTCGTTCTGGTCCTTCCACACATTGCGCCGCCGGACGGAATTGCGCGCGGGGGAAAACCGGTCGCTGAAGGAGAAGCGCTTGAAGATACGCCACAACAGGGCGCGCCAGCCCGCCACGACGGGCGAATCGAGCATGACGACGCAGCGGACCAGTTCCGGACGTTCGGCCGCCGCCATCAGGCTCAGGATGCCGCCCAGCGAGTGCCCGACGAGGATCACCGGCTCGTCGTAGCGATTTTCTAATTCTGCGATCAGTTCCTGCACAAGGGCGTGCCAGCCGTCCCGCACCGGATAAGCGGGATTATGGCCATGCATGTCCAGCGCCTGGACCTCGAAATCCCTACCAAGATAATCGAAGAACTGGCGGTAGGTTCCCGACGGGTAGCTGTTCGCGTGCGAGAAGTGGATTTTCGGTTTCGTCATCGGCTTATTCTAAAAACAATACCAGCAAATGTTTGGTACAAAACCTCTAATTATCCATCACCTCCCGTACCAATAGCGAGCGTGCTCCGTCCGATATTTTGTAACAGCGATGTCGTTTTGACCAAGCTGCAGCAGGATCGCGCCCGATTCATCGGTGCGGTCGAGACTTGCGCCGAGGCGCCGGTAGCGCTCCACGACATCGGCGCGCGGGTGGTGGTAGCGGTTGCGGTAACCCAGCTGGAATATGGCGGTCTGCGGCTGCACCGCCTGCAGAAAAGCGGGCGTGGACGAGGTGCCGCTGCCGTGATGGGGCACCAGCAGCACATTCGCGCGCAGCGCGCCGCCATCGCGCGCGACCAGCTCCGCCTCCTGCGCGGCTTCGATATCGGCAGGCAGCAGGATGGCGTGCGCGCCGGCGCGGATCATCAGCGTGCAGCCGCGCGCGTTTGGCTTAAGCGTATGGTTTGCGTAGCTTTCGGCCGTTGGGTGCAGCATTTCGAAGCGAACGCCATCCCATTCCCACTTCTGTCCGGCCTCGCAGTGCCGATGCACGGGCGCGGCCTTGGCAATCGGATGGCCTTCCGCCAGCGAGGACAGCACCCAGCCCGTACGCACGCTTTCCAGGATCGCCAGCGCGCCGCCGGAGTGGTCGGCATCGCTGTGCGTGACGATCATGCCATCCAGCCGATGGATGCCGCGGGCCCGCAAGTAGGGCACGATGACGCGATTGCCGCCGTTGGAGCCGGGCGAGTAGTAAGGCCCGGTATCGTAAAGCAGCCGATGGCCGGACGTTTCGACCAACAGCGCCATGCCCTGCCCTACGTCGAATGCCGTTACGCGCAATTCGCCGGGCGGCGGGTGGCTGGGCTGCGCCATCAACAGCGGCACACAGGTGGCAAGGCCCAGCCAGCGTACGGGCCAGCCGCGCGGCGCCAGCGTCCAGGCGGTGCCGACGAGGGCCCAGGCGAACATCCACGGCTCGGGCGTGGGCGCAGACCAGATGGCAAAAGGACGCGCGCTGCACCAGGTCAAAGCCGCCGCCAGCGCCCGCACCAGTTCATGGGCGACCAGCAGCAGCGGTGTGCCGATCGGCTCCGGCAGCACACTGCCGGCCAGCGCGAGCGGCGTGACCAGCAGGCTGACGAGCGGAATGGCGAAGGCGTTGGCCACGGGACTGATCACCGATATTTGCGCAAACAGCAGCATCGTCAGCGGCACCAGGCCGACCGTTACCGCGTACTGTGTGACGGCCGCGGCGCGCAGGCCGCGCAGCATGCGGTCGCGCCGCGTCATGGGCATTGCGCGGCTGGCGTGTGGACCGGCCGGCATGTCTTGTGTGGACGGCCTCCTGGAGCTGTGGCGTTCAGGCCGCCCAAGCGAGGCATAGAGGATGGTCGCGACCGCGCCAAAGGAGAGCCAGAATCCGGGCCACATGACCGCCCAGGGATCGAGCAGCACCGTCACGCCTGCTGCAAGAAGCAGCACGTGGCTGACGTTCGTCAGGCGGTCGAGCCACAGCGCAACGGCAATCACGCTGAGCATGTAGAGCGTGCGCTGTGCAGGGATGCCGAATCCCGCCAGCGCGACATAAGCCAGGGCCGCACACATGCCGACAACGGCGCCCAGCTTCTGCGCTGGCAGGATCAGCGGCAGCGCGGCGCCTTGCACGAAGAAGGAGTGCCGCCACAGCCAAGTCGCCAGCAGCGCGACCAGGCCTGCGACCATCGTAATGTGCAGGCCGGAGATGGAAATCAGATGCGAGATGCCGGTGCGGTTGAAGATTTGCCAGTCCGATTGCGGAATGCCGCGCTGGTCGCCGATCGCCAGCGCCACGATCACGCCGGCGTAGGTCCGGCCTTCCAGCGCACGCTGGATCTTCGCACGCAGCACGGACCTGCTGCGCTCGACGGCGTACATCGGCGTTGGCACGAAGCTGTCCAGCCGCTGATTCGGGCCTTCGCTGCGCACGTAGCCGGTGGCGCGCACGCCCTGCTCCAGCAGCCACAGCTCGTAATCGAAGCCGTAAGGGTTGGCGTTGCCGTGCGGGCGCTGCAGCCGCACTTTCAGGCGCCAGCGCTCGCCGGGCAGGATCTCCGGCACCGCGACAGGCTCGCCGCGCAGGTTGGCGTACCAGGAGATGGCGATCCTCGGCGGCACCGTCGCCGCGCCCGCGCCTTCCGTCCGTTCGACCGCGAAGTTGAATCGCGCACCACCATCAAACACATAGGGCAAGTTGTCGATCGTTCCCGTGACGATGAAGTCCCTGCCCTCATCCTCCTTCGCCAGCGAAGGTTCCAGTGCGCCCTGCGCCAGCGCCGCCGCCCAGTAGTAACCGAGCATCCCAGCCAGCGCCGCCACACACGCCGCCTTCAGGGCACCAAGCGCAAGCCCGCGCCACCACCGCATCCGCCAGTTCGCAGTGTCGGCATCAACAGGCGCCTCTTCCCGTGTGCTGGTGCGCAAAAGAACGGCAAGAAGAAGCAGGCTGGCGATTGCGACAAGTGACAGCACTAGCCACGGACGCGCAGGAAGGACCGGCTGCTGATGCAGCCAGGCCGCACCGGCTATGAAACCGAGGATTGCTACTCGCATCGCCCCATGGTAGCGGCGCACGACCATCGCGGGCCGCCCGCGCGCTCAGTGCTTGAGCGGCATCAAGCACCGAGAAGCCGGACGAGCCCCCGGCACTCCGCCCCGTAACCAGTTCCCGGCTTGCAATACAAGAGTGACGCTGAATGGCGTCATACCGATACCGATACCGATTCCGGCGTGGTCGGCGCCATCCCTACGGAAAGCGCAGGCGCGAACCGCGGCAGCACGCCGAGGTAGAAAGTGCGCGCATCGCAATCCTGGGATAGCGACCGTGGCAGCCTGACCCTGAGCGAACGCTGGATCAGCCGATCAGCGCGCGCAGCCGATGCATGATGGCTGCCGCGCTGGCGGTAGTGGTGGTGCGAACGTCGTCCAGCGGCGCGCCGCGCAATTCGGCGAGG
>DASWYX010000462.1:0-2368 GCA_036404755.1 Pseudoduganella sp. | reverse complement strand
GTCCAGGCCAGCTTCCCGCAGCTTCCCGCGCAGCTCGTCGGCGGCGCGGTCGTCGTGGCCGTGGCCGGCGCCGCCGTTGACGATGACGGTGACCGGCTTCGTCGACGGCTTCATGGCGCCACCTCCCCGCCCTGCTCGTTGCGCCGCTCCTTGCCCATCCTGCGGGCGATGCGGCGCCGCTGCAGGGTCGACACCGCCGAGATGCAGATCGCCAGCCAGGCCGCGCCTTCCGCGGCGGCGGCCAGTACGTCGGACAGGTAATGCACGCCGAGGTACATGCGCGACAGCGCCACCAGCATCACCATCAGGGTGCAGGCCGCCATGACAGCGGCGCGCGCCGGCCAGCCGCGCACCCGGCGCACCAGGTAGCAGGCCAGCAGGCCGTAGAACACCGTCGCGGCCGCCGTGTGGCCGCTGGGAAAGCTGTAGGTCTCCAGGGTCAGCAAGGGATCCTCCAGGCTCGGCCGGGCGCGCTGGAACACGTGCTTGAGGGCGACGTTGAGCACCATCCCGCCCGGCACCGCCACCAATACCACGATCAGCCAGTAATGCGCCTTGCGGCGCCAGAACCAGAGCGCCAGCAGCGCGCCCATGATGCTGGAACCGACGATGCCATTCCAGTGCGTGATGAATAGCATCACGTGCGTGAAGCCGCTGCTGGCGCGCGCACGAAACCAGTGCGCCAGCTGGACGTCGATCAGCGTGATCTTGTCGCCCTCGACCACGTCCTCGGCGATCTCGCCGAAGGCCAGGGCCGCGCACAGGATCAGGGCCACGCCGATGGTGAAATGCAGGCCGAGTTCTGCTTCGGGAGAGAAGCGGTTTGCAAGGAAGCTGTGCAGTTTTTTCAGCATGCGGCTCCGATCTGCCGCCCTTGGCGAAAAAACCACAGTTGCGAAAAAGAACTGTATTTTCGTACAGTAACTGTAGATTTATACAGTGGTTGTGATATTCTGAATGCACTTGAACAACACGTTGCCCAGCAACACTCGATAAAGGGATCGTCATGACTACTCTGAACAGCTCCTTCGGCCTGGAATACGCACCGACTCCGTTCCTGGTCCGCTTCGGCCGCCGCGAGATTCTCGTCACCCGTGATTTCCGCAAGCGCTTCTATGCGGTCAACCCGATCATCGAATTCGATACCGGCGTGGTGCCGGGCCACCTCGAAGTGCTGCTGTTCCGCCGCTGGCTGCTGATCCTGTCCAAGGCCAAGTGAATACCGGCGCATCAAAAACCGCATAAGAGTCATCGTTTTAATTCGTTTTCTTTCGCTGGGCAGCAACCTAATCTATGGGTTCCTCACTGCCCGAAAGAAAACGATGTTCCATAAAAAGATCGCTACCGCCCTGGCCCTCGTCACCGTTCTGGGCCAGTCCGCCGCCTTCGCCGCGGACGTCACCCTGCTCAATGTGTCGTATGACCCGACGCGCGAGCTGTACCAGGATTTCAACCAGGCCTTCGCCCGCCAGTGGAAAGCCAAGACGGGCGACAATGTCACCGTCAAGCAGTCGCATGGCGGTTCGGGCAAGCAGGCGCGTTCGGTGATCGATGGGCTGTCGGCCGACGTCGTCACCCTGGCCTTGGCCTATGACATCGATGCTATCAGTGAACGCGGCCTTATCGCGCACAACTGGCAACAGCGCCTCGCGCACCGCAGCACGCCCTATGCCTCGACCATCGTGTTCCTGGTCCGCAAGGGCAATCCCAAGAAGATCCGCGACTGGAGCGACCTGGTCAAGCCGGGCGTCTCCGTGATCACGCCGAATCCGAAGACTTCCGGCGGCGCGCGCTGGAACCACCTGGCGGCCTACGGCTATGCGCTGCGCCTGCCGGGTGGCAACGAAGCGTCGGCCCGCGATTACCTGGCCAAGCTGTACAAGAACGTGCCCGTGCTCGACTCCGGGGCCCGCGGCGCCACCACCACCTTCACCGAACGCGGCATCGGCGACGTGCTGCTGGCCTGGGAAAACGAAGCCCTGCTGGCCGTCAAGGAACTGGGCCCGGACAAGTTCGAAGTGGTTGCGCCTTCGGTCAGCATCCTGGCCGAGCCGCCGGTGGCCGTCGTCGACAAGGTCGTCGACAAGCGCGGCACCCGCGCCGTGGCCGAAGCCTACCTGCAATACCTGTACAGCGCCGAAGGCCAGCAGATCGCTGCCAGGCACTACTACCGTCCGGTGGTCGAGCCTTATGCCAAGCAGTACGCGGCGCAATTCCCTGCCGTCAAGCTGTTCACCATCGACGAGATCGCCGGCGGCTGGACCAAGGCGCAGAAGGCGCACTTCGCCGATGGCGGCGTGTTCGACCAGATCTATCAGCCTGGCAAGAAGTAAGCAGTAATCGTTCGTCACTTTCCTGAGTCTCTTTA
>DASWYX010000461.1:0-4505 GCA_036404755.1 Pseudoduganella sp. | reverse complement strand
CAGGCCGAAGTCCACCAGCAGCGCGTCGTCGATGATGCAGACGGCGTGGCCCTCGATCTGCCCCGGCGCCGCGTAGCCCGGGCTGCCCAGCATGAAGGCGCGCTCGTCGCCGCGGATCTCCACGTGGCAGGATTCCAGGCGCGCCTTGAAACCATACGCCACCGCCACCCGCCGCACCAGCGAGGACATGAGGAAGCAGATCCCGCCGAAATTGTGCAGGTAAAGCCAGCCAATGTCGTGGAAATGGTCGTACAGCGTATCGACCAGGCGCTGCAGGCGCGCGTCCGGCGCCGATGCCAGCAACTGCCGTTCCCGCAAGTCCTTGCGCAGGATGAAGTGGCTTTCGAATTTGGTCTGGTACTGCTTCAGCAGTTCGACGAAACGCTCGGTCGGCACCACGCGCGTCGCATGGCCATCGCTGTAGGTCTGCTCCGCCAGCAGGCCGCCCTGCACCATGGCGGCGATATGCTCACGCACCTCGCCGTCGGCATGCGGCATTTCCTTGACCAGGCTTTCCAGTTCGATCGTTTTACCGGAAAAGAAATCGTTGCCGATTTTCAGAAATAAATCATGCCCCACCATCGACGACGACGTAGGAATATTCTGAACAATCCAGTTTCGGACTTCGACCACGCCCTGCAATAAGGGCGGAACGCGCTGGATTTGCATGTACACCTCATTAAATCTGACACTTACAAATTTTGCTTACCAATCAAGGAAAACTCAAGTGTGCGCTGCAACACATTGGTAATTGGCTTGTAGGATTTCGTAAGTAATTGTAACCCGGCTTGACCAGCCGCGCAGAGAGGAATGAGGGAAACACTTACGCACAAAACAGCGAAGATCGGCCGAGGTGCACAGCAACACTATTTCCAAAAAATTAAAGTCGTTGCTTATTTACCCATAATGTTGAGTAAATACACAACGACCATTTCAATTAAATATAAACTTTTAGTTATTTAAACCGGCCACAACGGCGGTTCGTCCATCAAGGCTATTTGTTCGCGTAATTCGAGAATACGATCCTGCCAATAACGCTGGGTATTAAACCAGGGGAAAGCGGCGGGGAAAGCCGGGTCGTCCCAGCGGCGCGCGTGCCAGGCGGAATAGTGAATCAGGCGCAGCGTGCGCAGGGCTTCGACCAGGTACAGCTCGCGCGGGTCGAATTCGCGGATATCCTCATAGCCGGCCAGGATATCGCCCATCTGGCGCACCATGTCCTTGCGCTCGCCGGACAGCATCATCCACAGGTCCTGCACCGCCGGCCCGGTGCGCGCATCGTCGAAATCGACAAAATGCGGGCCGGCGTCCGTCCACAGCACATTGCCGCCGTGGCAGTCGCCATGCAGGCGGATCAGGGACACGTCCCCTGCCCGCGCATAGCAGCGCGCCACGCCCTCCAGCGCCTGGTCGACCACGCTCTTCCAGGGCGTCACCAGCTCCGGCGGCAGAAAATCGTGGGCCAGCAGCCAGTCGCGCGGCTCGGCGCCGAAGGTGGCCGGGTCCAGCGCGGGACGTTCGGTGAACGGTTTCGCCGCGCCAGCCGCATGGATACGGCCGATGAAGCGCCCGGTCCATTCCAGCACAGCCGGGTCGTCCAGCTCGGGCGCCCGCCCGCCATGGCGCGGGAAAACGGCAAAGCGGAAGCCCTGGTATTCATGCAGCGTGCGGCCGTCGATCACGAGCGCCGGCACGGCCGGCACTTCGCGCTCTTCCAGTTCGGCGACGAAGGCATGCTCTTCGAGAATCTGGGCATCGGTCCAGCGGCCAGGCCGGTAGAACTTGGCCACCAGCGGCTTGCCGTCTTCGATGCCTACCTGGTAGACGCGGTTTTCATAGCTGTTCAGCGCCAGCAGGCGCCCATCGCCGTACAGGCCGATGCTGGCCAGGGCGTCGAGCACGCAATCGGGGCTCAGGTCGGAAAATGGATGTGCGGGAGTCATGCTCGCCATTGTAAGACTCGCAGCGTATACTGTCGCCCTTAACCGCAAATCAAGGCACATCATGCAACTCGAGCAGCCACTCTCCGAAAAAGAATTCGACGAACTTGACCAATTCCTGCTGGGCGACCAAAGCCCCGAGGATGCGATGACCATGGACCACCTGCATGGCTTCCTGACGGCCATCGCCATCGGTCCGGAGCCGATCACGCCCGCCGAATGGCTGCCGCATGTGTGGGGCGAGGATGGCAAGCAGGCGCCCAAGTGGAAGAATGCGAAGCAGGAGGAACGCATCCTCAACCTGATCATGCGCTTCATGAACGAAGTGCTGATTACTTTCGAAGTGGCGCCGAAGGAATTCGAGCCGCTGTTCGTCGAGCACGAGCACATGGGCCAAACCCTGATCGACGCGGAAGCCTGGTGCTGGGGCTTCTGGGAAGGCATGGAACTGCGTCCCGGCTCCTGGGATGCGATCTGGGATTCCGAAGTAGCCGACCTGATGCGTCCGATCTACCTGCTGGGCGCGGACGAGATCCAGCCCGAGGAACTGAAGGAAGTGGAAGACCCGAACCTGGCCCACAAGCTGGCCCTGCAACTGGAAGCCAACCTGCCGGCCATCCACAAGTACTGGGTGCCGCGCCGCAAGGCCGGCGTGGAAACCGTCAAACGCGAAGACCCGAAAATCGGCCGCAATGACGACTGCCCCTGCGGCAGCGGCAAAAAATACAAAAAGTGCCACGGCGCGTCCGAAAACTGACAATTTTTGTTCATAACAAGATTTCCTCCCTGACAAATTTTGTCGCTTCCCTGCGAGATTGAGCGTCTCGCACGGGTGGCACAGAAATTGCCACATGGTATTAAACGGCGATGTCCTGCCGGTTAATATAAAGGGAGAAAAAATGCAGCTAACTCAGTACAGGGCTTGGACGCTGGCCTGCCTGATGAGCCTGTCTGCCACAGCCTGGGCCGCAACGGCCGAGCTGACGCACACAGCCCGCAACGCGTCCGTGGAACTTGGCAATAAGGTCTGGTTCCTTGGCAAGGTAGACGGCAAGGGCGTCTACATGAACTTCGCCGTCAATGGCATCCCCGGCGGCAACGCCACCTTCGGTACCATCAATTCGCAGAATGGCGAATACGTGGCGCCCAAGGTCATGCCGGCCAATCCGGTCATCACCTTCAGCGGCAAGACCACGACGACGCCCGCGCTCAGCGCCAGCACCACGCTGACCCTGCGCGCGCCCGGCATGGTCAGCACGCCGTCGCCAACGCCGACGCCCTCGCCCACCCCGACGCCGACGCCGACGCCGACGCCAACGCCAACGCCGGCGCCCGGCCCCATCGGCCAACAACCGCCGGCTGACGCCGCCACCGTCGCCGCCGCACGCCTGCTCGCCCAGGCGAGCTTCGGTCCCACCGCGGCCGACATCGCCGCCGTGAAAACCGCCGGCGCCCAGGCCTGGCTGCAGCAGCAATTCCAGATGCCCGCCACGCCGCTGCCGGTGACCACGGACATGAACGTGCTGCGCAAAGGCTGGTACATGAACATGGCCACCGCGCCCGACCAGCTGCGCCAGCGCATGATCTTCGCGCTGTCGCAAATCTTCGTCGTTTCCTCCGACAAGAACAATTACGCGAATGAGATGACGCCGTGGCTGGCCACGCTGGAGAAGCACGCCTTCGGCAACTACTACAGCCTGCTGCGCGAAATGACGCTGAACCCGTCGATGGGAAAATACCTCGACCTGGGCAACAGCATCCTGCCGGCGCCGAACGAGAACTATGCGCGTGAAGTGATGCAGCTGTTCACCATCGGCCCCGTGATGCTGAACCAGGACGGCAGCGTGCAACTGGACCGCAATGGCGAACCGCTCGCCAGCTACGACCAGGCGACGATCGCCGCCATGTCGCGCGCGCTGAGCGGCTGGACCTATACCGGCACGAACGCTACCGGCACCAACTGGGAAAACTTCACCGGTCCGCTGCAGCCGCGCGACCGCCTGCATGACAAGGGCGCCAAGACCATCGTCGGCGGCATCACCCTGCCCGCCGGCCAGACCACGGTGCAGGATTACGACGCGGTGATGAACGCCCTGTTCAACCACCCCAACCTGCCGCCCTTCGTCGCTACCCGCCTGATCCGCGCCTTCGTGATGAGCAATCCCAGCCCGGCCTATATCCAGCGTGTAGCAGATGTGTTCGCCAACGGCCCGGCCGGCCGCGGCGACCTGAAGGCGACGCTCAGCGCCGTGCTGATGGATCCGGAAGCACAGGCCGCGACCAACCAGTCCGGCAAGCTGAAGGACCCGATGCTGCACAGCCTGAGCCTGTTCCGCGCACTGAATGCCACCGTCGTCGATCCGAACAACGCGTT
Organism: Pseudoduganella sp.; assembly: GCA_036404755.1. Classification (GTDB taxonomy): domain Bacteria; phylum Pseudomonadota; class Gammaproteobacteria; order Burkholderiales; family Burkholderiaceae_D; genus Rugamonas. The sequence continues at coordinate 191 of DASWYX010000461.1, read as the reverse complement.
CTGGGACTACTTCCTGCTCGGCCAGAAGCTGCTGAGCGCACCGAGCGTCTTCAACTTCTATTCGCCGATGACGCCGCTGCCGGGCAATCCGGGCATGTTCGGTCCCGAGTTCCAGCTGTTCTCGCCGGCCCAGTCCGTTGCGCGCGCCAACTTCCTCTACAACTTCATCTCGGGCCAGTACAGCGGCATGG
>DASWYX010000460.1:0-1992 GCA_036404755.1 Pseudoduganella sp. | reverse complement strand
CGACAGCCGCATCTACCGTTGGCGCGGCGGCGCGCTGCAGCAGATGACCCATGACCACACCTTGTACCAGCAGGCGCTGGAGCGCGGCATGCCGGAACCTCTGCCGCCGCGCAACCTGCTGCTGCAGGCGATCGGCCCCGGCCCCGATGTCGAACCGGACGTCGCAGCCCTGCCGCTCGAACCGGGCGACCTTTTCCTGCTGTGCAGCGACGGCTTGTATGGCGATGCCAGGCCGGGCGCCATCGAAGCCATTCTCGCGCGCGCGGCAGCCGATGGCCTCGAACCGGCCTGCGCCGCCCTGATCGACATGGCCAAGCAGGACGGCAGCCGCGACAACATCACGGCAATACTGCTGGCCTGTCCCGCTTAAGACGCTCCCCCGGCGGCCTGCGCGCCCACCGCAGCGCTTTACCGCGACCGGCGCCAGCGCCTGCGCCGGCGTGACCACGCGCGATCGCCGTTCGCCGCACGATCAGGACAGGCCGTTGCGCACGACCGCGACAACGCTGGCGGCAAATTCATCCACGTCGATTTTGCTGCTTCGATACTTCCAGCGTTTCACGTACCAGTCCTGGAAAGCCGCGAGACAGTGCGCGGCCAGGAGCTCGGGATTGCAGGGCCGCTCCGGCGCGGCCTGGCGTATCGTGTCCGCCAGCACGGCTTGCACATTCAGCTCGGATTCCTTGGCGGTAGCCCGCTGCTCGGGCTTCAGCGCGCGCGAATCCATGTAGACGAAGTAGAACCAGGGCTGCAGCAGTTCGGACAGGTAGATCCAGCCGCGCACCATTGCTTCCAGCCTCTCCAGCGGGTCTTCCACATGGGCGTACCACTCGGGCACGGCGCCGCTGGCGTGGCGCACCACGTCCTCGATCATTTCCGCCAGCTGGTCCTTGGTCGAAATGTAGCCATACAGGCCGCCCATCGACAGCCCCGTTTCCCGGCACAAGTCACGCAAGGTCATGGCGCGGAAGCCGACTTCGTTCGCGAGGCGGAAGGTGGCGGCGAAGATTTTCTCGAGATTCTCCAGCGCGGGCCGGGCGCGCTTGACGGTGATGCGTTGCGCGTTGCGGGTGAAAAGCCAGGTCCAGATGGTGGTGCCGTCGAGCGGCGTAGTGGCCTGGAATTGCTTGAAATCGAAACTGGCCGACAAGTATCGCTCCGCGCGTTATTTGAGTAGTGAAATGATTATAGCCGTGTAATTTCGACATTTTTGCGAAATCACATTGATTTCGTAAAATGCGGTGCTAACCTCAGGAAAACCGAGCGCTTGCTCGATTCCACGCACTACACAAAGGAGACAATATGAAAAAACGCATCCTGATGTGCCTGTCCGTCCTGCTGCTGGCCTGCCTCTCCCTCCCTTCCTCGGCTGCCGGTTATACCCAAACCCGCTATCCCATCGTCCTCGTGCACGGCCTGTTCGGTTTCGACAGCCTTGGCCCCGTCGACTATTTCTACGACATTGCGCCGGCCCTGCGCAGCGGCGGCGCCGCCGTGTACGTGACATCGGTGTCCGCCGCCAATAGCACCGAAGTGCGCGGCGAGCAGCTGCTATTGCAGATAAAGCAGATCCTCGCGGCCACCGGCGCATCGAGGGTCAACCTGATCGGCCATAGCCACGGCGGCCCCACCTCGCGCTATGTGGCGTCGGTGCGGCCGGACCTGGTAGCCTCCGTGACCAGTGTGGGCGGCGTGAACAAGGGTTCGAAAGTGGCGGATGTGCTGATCGGGGCGGCGCCAGACGTGGCGTACGACGTGGCCAACGGCCTGGCGGGACTGATTTCGCTAATTTCCGGCAGCCCCACGCTGCCGCAAAGCTCGCGCGCCGCGGCGGTGTCGCTGAGCACTGCAGGCACGGCGGCCTTCAATGCCCGGTATCCGGAAGGGGTGCCAACGTCCGCCTGCGGCGAGGGGGCTTATCAGGTGAATGGCGTCTACTATTTCTCGTGGAGCGGCGCGCAGCCGTGGACCAATGCGCTCGATCCGGCCGAT
>DASWYX010000459.1:0-4471 GCA_036404755.1 Pseudoduganella sp. | reverse complement strand
GCCCGAACTCCGACGAATGCTTTGATGTCGGCTGCGGCACCACGGGCTGGGTGCAATCGAAATACACGATCGCTAGCGGCGGTACTTACCGTCTTGAATTCGGCGTGACCAATTGGGACGACGAGGACTACCAGTCCGGTCTCGCCTTCGACGCTATCCGCCTCGATGGCAACCCACTGCCGGTGCCTGAACCGGCAAGCTACGCAATGCTGCTGGCCGGCATGACCTTCCTCGGCGCAGCCGCCAAACGGCGCCGCCGGCGATAAGGCAGCAAATGGGCCAGATCCGGATCGGCATTTCAGGCTGGCGCTATGCCGGCTGGCGTGGAGTGTTCTATCCGGAGGATCTGGCCCAGTCGCGCGAGCTGGCGTTCGCATCGAGCGTGCTGCCGACCATCGAAATCAACGGCTCCTTCTATTCCCTGCAGCGCCCGGAAAACTACCAGGACTGGTACGACGCCACCCCGCCCGGTTTCGTGTTTGCGCACAAGGGCAATCGCTTCATTACCCACATCAAGCGCCTGCGCGATCCCGAGAAGCCGCTGGCGAACGTGCTGGCCTCCGGCGTACTGCTCCTGCGCGAGAAGCTGGGTCCCTTCCTGTGGCAGTTTCCACCCAATTTCAAGTTCAATGCCGACCTGGTCGAGCACTTCTTCAGCCTTCTGCCGCACGATACGGAAAAGGCGCTGGACATGGCCTGCGGCCACGAAGAACGCATGAACGGCCGCGCCGCGCTGGAGATCGACCGCAAGCGTCCCATGCGGCATGCGATGGAAATCCGCAACGACACTTTCAATGACCCCGATTTCGTGAAGCTGCTGCGCAAGTACGACGTGGCGCTGGTCGTCGCGGATACAGCCGGCAAATGGCCGGATTTCGAGGACGTCACCGCCGACTTCATGTACGCGCGCCTGCATGGGCAGGAGCAGTTATACGCCAGCGGCTACACCGATGAAGCCCTGCGGCGCTGGGCGAAGCGCATCGATGCCTGGGCCGTGGGCAGCCAGGTAGACGACGCACGCCTGATCGTGCAGGGTCCGCCACCGAAACGCGCCGGCCGCGACGTCTACTGCTACTTCGATAACGACATCAAGGTCCACGCGCCGTTCGACGCGCACAAGTTAGCGGGGCTGGTGTAGCTGCGCGCGGTAAATGCCGGTGTGTCCGGAGAAGAGATATGCGACGACGCAGCCCAGCGCCGCATAAGGCCCGACTTCGGGTCCGAACAGTTCGATCGCCATCACGGTCGATGCCAGCGGCGTGTTCGCCGCTCCCGCGAATACGGCAACGAAGCCGATCCCGGCCAGCATTGCGAACGGCAGGTGCAGCAGCGGCGCAAGCGCATTGCCCAGCGTCGCGCCGATAAAGAACAGCGGCGTGACTTCGCCGCCCTTGAAGCCCGTGCCCAGAGACACCACGGTGAATATGAACTTGCCCACCCAGTCCCACAGCGGCAGCGGGTGCTGGAAGGCTTCCACGATCACAGGGATGCCGAGGCCGATGTAGCGCTGGCCTATCCACCACACCGCCGCCGCAACCAGCAAGCCGCCGGCAACGGAGCGCAGCGGCGCGTATGCAATGTGGCGCTTGACCAGTGCAGTCAGGCCGTGCGTGGCGGTTGCGAACAGGCGTCCAATCACGCCGAAGGCCATGCCGGCCACGATCACGGCCAGCATCGTCCATACGCCAACAGGCGGCAGCGCGCCGATGGTGTAGTGCGTGTGGTGCACGCCCCAGGCTGACGTGACCTGGTCGGCCACGATGGCGGAAACCATGCAGGGCAGGATGGCGTCGTAGCGCATGCGTCCCACCACCAGGACTTCGAGGCCGAAGATGGCGCCGGCCAGCGGCGTGCCGAATACAGAGGCGAAACCGGCGCTGATGCCGGCCATCAGCAGGATGCTGCGGTCTTCGCGTTTCAGGCGGAAGACGTGGGTCAGCTGGTCGGCCAGCCCGCCGCCCATTTGCACTGCCGTTCCTTCACGTCCGACCGAGGCGCCGAACAGGTGGGATACCACGGTGCTGATGAAGATCAGCGGGGCGAGGCGCAGCGGCACGACGTTGCGCGGATCGTGGATTTCGTCGATCAGCAGGTTGTTGCCGGCTTCGACGTCGCGGCCGATGTGCAGGTAGATCCAGCTGACCACGAAGCCGGCGACCGGCAGCAGCCAGATGATCCAGGAGTTCTGTTCGCGCCAGTTGGTGACAAGGTCCAGTGAGACCAGGAACAGCGCGGAGGCGCTGCCGGCAAGGATTGCGACAAGCGCCGCAATTACGCACCATTTGCCGACATAGGGCAGCAAAGCGATTTGTTCGGGGTATTTTTTCATGGGCGGCAGACAATATAGCATGCCGGGTGCGCCGGGCCGATGCGCCGCGCGCCCTCACGCACGGCGGATCATTGATCCGCCGTGCTAGCGCCGATCGCGGCCCGTCAATGGTGGTGGTCGTGCGGCTTCTTCACCTCGAGCGGGGGCGCGTCGGCCTTGGTGGCGGGCTGGGTCGGCGCGTTCGGCAGATTGGGCGCGCTGGTCGCGGGTGGCAACTCGCCGGTCCACTCATACGCCGTGGTGCCCTTGGGCGCCTGGTACCAGCCCGGATCGCGGTAATCGCCCCGCTTCTGATTCTCGCGCACCTTCAGCATGGTGAACATACCGCCCATCTCGATATCGCCATGCGGGCCCGTACCCGTCATCATCGGTAAGGTGTTCTCGGGCAGTTCCATCTCCATGCCGCCCATCGAACCACCATTTTCGCCCATGGACATATACCCCGGCACGATATTCATGATCTTCTCCGCCAGCCCATCCTGGCTGACGCCGATCATGTTCGGCACACTGTGGCCCATGGCGTTCATCGTATGGTGCGACTTGTGGCAGTGGAAAGCCCAGTCACCCGGATTGTCCGCAATGAACTCGATGGCGCGCATCTGTCCCACGGCCACGTCGGTCGTGACTTCAGGCCAGCGCGCGGTCGGCGGCACCCAGCCGCCATCCGTGCCGGTGACTTCGAAGCGGTGGCCGTGCAAGTGGATCGGGTGATTGGTCATCGTCAGGTTGCCGACGCGGATGCGCACACGGTCGTTCTTGCGCACCACCATCGGATCGATGCCCGGGAAGGCGCGGCTGTTGAAGGTCCACAGGTTAAAGTCCAGCATCGTGTTCGTCTTCGGCATCGAACTGCCAGGCTCGATATCGTAGGCATTCAGCAGGAAGCAGAAGTCGCGGTCCACGGCGTGCTGGCGGTAATCCTTCGGGTGCGTGACCCAGAAGCCCATCATGCCCATCGCCATCTGCACCATCTCGTCCGCATGCGGGTGGTACATGAAAGTACCGGCGTGCTTGGCCACGAATTCGTAGACAAAGGTCTTGCCCGGCTCGATGCCCGGCTGCGAAAGGCCCGTCACGCCGTCCATCCCGCTCGGCAGGATCTGGCCGTGCCAGTGGATGCTGGTCATCTCGGGCAGCTTGTTGGTGACGAAGATGCGCACACGGTCGCCCTCCACCACTTCGATGGTCGGGCCGGGGCTCTGGCCGTTGTAGCCCCACAGCTTCGCGACCATGCCCGGCGCGATTTCGCGCAGCACGGGTTCGGCGACGAGGTGGAATTCCTTGACGCCGTCTTTCATGCGCCACGGCAGGCTCCAACCGTTCAGCGTGACCACGGGATTGAAGGGACGGCCGTTCGGCGGCAGCGGCGGCGGCGTGGTGGCGGCACTCGATTGCAATGGCGCCTCCGGCAGTCTGGCTGCGCCGGCGCGGCTGACCATGCCCGCGCCAAGCATTGCGGCGCCGGCGAGGAAGGATCGACGGTTACTCATTTTTGTTTCCCTCCCAGGGCGGCATCGAGATTGGTGTCCGCGATCCAGAACTCCTGCAGCGCGGTGATATAGTTGTTGACGGCGGTCGTCTGTTCGCGCGCTTCGGCCAGCAGCTCGAAGACGCTCATCAGCATGCCGTTGTAGCGCAGCAGCGTCTCCTTCGAGATTTGCTGGCGCAGCGGGATCACATTGTCGCGGTAATGGCGCGCCAGCTCATAGGAAGTCTTGTAGTCCTCATAGCTTTCGCGCGCCTCGCTGCGCGCATTGGTCGCGATTTCAGCCAGGCGGTTCACCGACTGCATATAGGTCGCTTCAGCGCGCGCCACCTTGGCGCCGCCCCAGTCGAACAGCGGCACCTCAATCGTCAGCTCATAGCCGCGCATGCGCTTGCCGCCGTCGGATTCGCTGACGCCGCCCAGGTCCAGCACATTGATGAAGCGGGTCGCCTTGTTCAGGCCCAGGCTGCGGGCGGTGTGCTCGGTATCCAGCTTGGCTGCCTGGATATCCAGGCGCTCGCGCACGGCCTGCTCTTCCACGTCCTGCAGCTCGCGCGGCGCGTCCGGCAGGTCGGGTAGACGCTCGGGCAGCTTGTAGCCGGCATCCGGACCGCTCAGGCCCATCAGGCGCGTCAGCTTTTCGCGCGCGGCGTTGG
>DASWYX010000458.1:0-10601 GCA_036404755.1 Pseudoduganella sp. | reverse complement strand
GACCGGCGTGGTCGAAGGTGAAACCCTTGTCCTGGATGGAGCGGCACCAGCCGCCCACGGTCGGGTTCTTGTCCAGCAGCAGCGTGTCCGAGCCGAGGTGATAAGCGGCGGACAGGCCGGTGGGGCCGGCGCCGATGATCGCCGTGTGCACATGGGTGCTGGACTGGCGCAGCGGCACCGTGCCTTCGTTGGCGGCGCCGTCCGGCGTGGTCAGGCGCGTCGCGCGCCGGCCTGGCTGGGTGCCGTCGATCAGCAGGCGCATGCGCGCCGCGGTGGATTCCCAAGAAGTGTTTGCAACGATTTTGCGCATCTGTTCAGCCATGTGTTCGTTTTGCTCCGGCGTTTGCGCCAGGGCGATTTCGCAGGCGTGCACGAACTCCTGCGGCGTATGGGCGATGGCGACGATATCGCCGTAGGGCTTGACCACGTCCGTGATCGGCGTGCTCACGATGGGCAGCTCGGCCGCCATGTACTCCAGCACCTTGGTCGGGCTGATGAAGCGCGTGGCTTCATTCAGCGCGAACGGCATCAGGCACACATCCCAGCCGGCCAGGAAGCGCGGCAGGTCCTGGTAGGAACGCTGGCCCAGGTAATGGATGTTGGGACGATGCGGCAGCGAGGCTGGATCGATCTTCACGATCGGCCCAACCATTACGAGCTGCCACTCGGGGTGGGCATCGGCCATTTCGGCCAGCATGGCCGGGTCGAAGCGTTCGTCGATCACGCCGTAGAAGCCCAGGCGCGGATGCGGCAGCTCGCGCTGGTCCGGATGGTCGTCGGCGCGGTTGAGGGCCTTCGCAAAGTGTTCGGCATCCACGCTGCTCGGGAAGCAGTGCGTGTTGGGATGGCGGGTGCGCTTGGCCTCATACAGGCTCGGGCCGCCGGTAAACACCAGGTCCGCAATATTCAGCAGGGCCGTTTCGCGCTGCAGCAGCTGGCGCGGCGGGTTCTTGAAGGCGGACAATTCGTCCATGCAGTCGTACACGACGAGGCCGGGACGCAGCTGGGACAGCAAAGGCAGCGCCATCGGCGTGTAGAACCACACGATCGGATTTTCATTCTCGGCTACGATCCCTGCCAGCAGCGGCTGCAGCAGCGGGATCTGATCGTCGTGGAATCCGGTGGCATTGCACGGCGTCTGCGGCTGATAGACGGTGATGTTCTCCGCGGGATGCGAGATTTTCAGGCACGGCGTGCCCTCCTGCTGTACCGGCTCCTCCACGAAGACGATCTTGTAATGCTTGGCGAGGCGCGTCAGCAGGTGCTGTGGTCTTTGAAAGACGAAGTCCCAGCGTAGATGACAAAATACGATAATGGTTGACATGTAATCTCCCTTGCCCTTGTTGGGTCATGATGGTTATAAATGGCCTGTCAGCCTGGCGACGGTGGAGGTTCAACCAGCAACGGCACGTTTTGCGTGGCCGCGCTGATCTGCTCCAACGGTATTTTTGGCGTGCGGTCTGCGTTCAGCAGCCCGTTCGCCTCCTGGAAGGTGTCGGCAAACTGCGTGTAGCAGAAGCCGCTGAACATCTGCGTGGAACCGACAACCTCCAGCAGCTCGCGGTAAGCCTTGTAGAAGGCTTCCGCCGTGTTCGCGCGCGCATACCCCCAGGTCTTGTGTGCGGGCGCTTTGGGGTCGAAGGCCATGCCGCCGAATTCCGTCAGCACGATGGGCTGGCCGCGATGCGGGAAGCCGTCGAGCGTGAGAATCCGGCCGCCGGGACGCCGCTGGTCGAACAGCGTGCGTGCCGGATCCGTGACTTCGTAGCGGGCCTTCAGGCGCTGCGGGTCATTGTCGTAATCGTGTATGCCCAGGATATCGGTCGCGGAGGCCTCCCAGCCGTCGTTTCCAATCACGGGACGGGTCGAATCGAGCATGCGCGTCATGTGGTACAGCGCCTCGACGGCGTTGCGATGCGCCTGCATGGACGTCAGGTTCGGAACGCCCCAGGATTCGTTGAACGGCACCCACACGATTACGCACGGATGGCTATAGTCGCGGGCAATGGCCTCGCCCCATTCGTGCAGCAGGCGGGTCATCGCGCGCGGGCTGAAGGCGTAGGCGGAAGGCATTTCCTCCCACACCAGCAGGCCCAGTTTGTCCGCCCAGTACAGGTAGCGCGGATCTTCGATCTTCTGGTGCTTGCGCACACCGTTGAAGCCCATGGCCTTGGCCAGCTCAACGTCGCGCTTCAAAGCCTCGTCGTTGGGCGCCGTCATCAGGCCGTCGGGCCAGTAGCCCTGGTCGAGCACCAGGCGCAAGGGGTAGGGCCGCCCATTCAGCATGAAGCGGTCACGGTTGATGGCCACCGAGCGCAGGGCCGTGTAGGACCGGATGGTTTCCAGCACGGTGCCGTCGCAGCGCAAGGTCAGTTCGGCATCGAGCAGGGTCGGGCGCTCGGGACTCCACAGCAAGGCATTGCGCGAATCGTCGATGCCCGGGTCGGAAATCGCAATCTTGCGGTTGGCTTCCTGGCCAATCAGCTTGTAGTAGTCGTCGGCCAGCAGCTGGCCATCGTGCCACAGCTTGACTTCGACGGTCAGCCCCTCGTGGCGGTCGCCGGCAGCCTGGATTTCGCAGCCGATCTCAAAACCGTCGAAATACGGCGTCCAGCGGATGGTCTGGATGTAGGTGGACGGCACCTGCTCGAGCCACACGGTCTGCCAGATGCCCGTCGTGCGGGGATACCAGATCGAGTGCGGCTCCAGTTGCCAGTCCTGTTTGCCGCGCGGCTTGGCCAGGTCCTGCGGGTCGTCCTCGACCTGGAGGATGATGGTCTGGGTCTTGCCTTCGATGAGCGCATCCGTGATGTCGGCGCAGAAGGAGGTATGGCCGCCCTCATGGGAGCAAACCAGCTTGTTGTTGACCCATACGCGGCTGTGGTAGTCGACGGCGCCGAAGTGCAGCAGCGTGCGCGAGCCGCGCAGCGCCATGTCGAAGGTGCGGCGGTACCAGACCACCGTGTGGAAACTCTCGTCGCCGATTCCGCTCAGCTTGGACTCGGGACAGAAGGGGACGTTGATCTGGTGCGTCCACTGGATATCGTGCTCCGGCTGGCTGTAGCGCCGCTCGTCATCGAAGGCGAAATCCCAGGAACCATTCAGGCATTGCCAGTTGCTGCGCACCAGTTGCGGGCGCGGATATTCGAAATCGCTCATAGGACTCCTCGCTGTGTTCGTGGCGGAGGGATCAGCACGGAGGCCGACCCGCCGGCGGCGTTGACGCGTTCCACGGCGGCGCGGCCTGCTTCGGCGGCCAGCCCGTGGCGGCACAAGGCGACGCAGGCGCCGCCGAAGCCCGCACCCGTCAGGCGCGCGCCAAGGACGGCCGGCTGGGCGCGCAGTGCCTCGGTAAGGGTATCCAGCGCCGCGATCGACACTTCATAGTCGTCGCGCAGGCTGGCGTGGGATTCGTTCATCAGCTGGCCGAAGCGTTCGGGAGTGATCTCGCCGCAGGCCTGCATCACCCGCAGGTTTTCGGTGACCACGTGGCGCGCCCGCTCGCGCAGCGGCGATGGCAGGGCTTCCACGTCTTCCAGCCGGGTGACGTCGCGCAGCGATGGCACGCCCAGCATCTGGGCCGCCTGTTCGCATTCGGCGCGGCGTTCGTTGTATTTGCTGGCCGCCAGCGTGCGCGCGACGCCGGAATCGACCACCAGCACTTCGGTATTAGCGGGCAGCGGCAGCAGGCGGGTATCGAGCGAACGGGCGTCGAGGAAGAGCATATGTTCGCTATCCGCCAGGCTGGCCGCCATCTGGTCCATGATGCCGCAGTTGACGCCCGCGTACTGGATTTCCGCTTGCTGGGCGATCTTGGCGATGGTCACGCCATCGAGGTCCAGCCCAAGCATGTCATTCAGCGCACGCAGCGTGGCCACTTCGAGGGCGGCGCTGCTGGAGAGTCCCGTGCCCAGCGCCAGGTTGGAGTGCACGTATATGCGCAGCGGCGGCACGCTTACGCCGCGCTGCTCGACGAGTCGGATGCAGCCTTCGATGTAGCGGCCAAATCCGGATGGCGCCTTGTCGAAAGGGCCGAAGTCGCTGCGTTCATCCAGCGTCGCCGAATACAGGTGGAAGCGGCCATCGTCGCTGGGCCCCAGCATCACGTCGGTGCGCTGCGGCGTGGCGATGGGCAGCATGAAGCCGTCGTTGTAGTCGGTGTGCTCGCCGAGCAGGTTGACTCGGCCAGGGGCCCAGCTATGGGCAGCGGCCGTGCCGGTGAAGAATTCGGTCGGGGTTTTCATGCGCCCTCCAGGCTGACCGGGACTTGCATCAGTTCCGCCGCTTTCTCCTCGGGCAGCACGTCCATCGCGAACATGCCAGCGCCAAGCTCGGTGCCTGCCAGGTACTTCAGGCGTTCCTTGGTGCGGTAGGGCGGGTAGAACTCGGCGTGGAGCTGGGTTTCGGGGTGCGGCTGCCCGTCCGTCGGCGCCTGGTACCAGGCCATCAGGTAGGGGAAGGGACGCTGCCACAAGCCGTCGAACTTCAGCAGGACGGTCTTCAGGGCGCGCGCCAGGTCGCGGCGCTGGAATTCGTTCAGCTCAGTGAAGCTGGAGCAGGGCTGGATCGGCATCACCCACACCTCGTAGGGGTAGCGCGCGCACACGGGCACGAAGGCCACCGAATGCTCGCTGCGGTAAATCACGCGCAAGCCTTCGCGCAATTCGTCCGCGGCCATCTGCACCAGCAGGGATTTGCCGTTCTTGTCGTAAAACGCTTTTTCCTGAGCCAGCATTCGCGCCGGCACCGGCGGAATGAAGGGATAGGAATAGATTTGCCCGTGCGGGTGGTGCAGCGTGACGCCCACTTCCGCGCCGCGATTCTCGAACGGCAGCACGTACTGGATGCCGTCGCGGCCCTGCACGCGTTGCGTACGGTCGGCCCAGACCTGCAACAGCAATTCGATGCGGCCGATGTCGAGGCGCGACAGGGCAGCGTCCGGGTCCTGGGTGAACACGACCACTTCGCAGTGCCCGGCGGCAGGTGCGGTCGGCACGTGCAGCTGCGGCGCGTCGTGCGAGGTCAGCGCCAGCGAGGGGAAGCGGTTGTCGAACACGGCGATCTCGTAGTCGCCGGGCGGCAGCTCGGTTGGCGCGGCTTCATCGACCGTTACCGCCAGCGGGTTGTATTGCGGCGGCGGCAGGAAGGTGCGGTTCTGCCGGAAGGCGGCATAGGTTACCCATTCGCCTCGCAGCGGATGCCAGCGCAAATGCGGATTGGCGTTCAGCGGCTCAGCAAACGGGCTGGGCGCGGACGGAATCGCCGATATTGCAGTGCGGCTGTAAAGGGTCATTTGTCGCCCGTCGGGCTTGACCAGGTCGAGTGCGTACATGGACAGAATCTCCTGCGCCATACTGGGGCGCGTCGGGAAATCCTATCAATTCGCTGCGCTGCGGGAAGTCAATTCCGCGCTGCAAGAAACCCGCATTTGGACTCAGCGGTATGTGACATTTCGTCACATATAGGGCAACTGCGGCCTCCCCGATGGAAGCATCTACCGGGTGTAGGACTGGTCCGGCAAGTCCAGGGGGTATTCGCCGACACGGCGGCGAGGCCCTTTCCTCAAGCTCAGGCGCCGAGCCAGCTGTACTTGAAGGTGAAAATCGCCGCAATTATCCAGACGATGGGCTTGACTTCGCGCGCCCGGCCCGTCAGGAGTTTCAGGGCGGCATAAGTGATAAAGCCAAAGGCAATGCCGTGCGCGATAGAGTAGGTAAATGGGATCAGCAGGGCGGTGATTGCCGCTGGAACACTTTCTGTCGTCTCGGACCAGTCGACATCGACCAGGTCATGCAGCATCAGGCAAGCCACGTACAGCAGGGCCGGAGCCGTGGCATAGGCGGGCACCACGCCCGCCAGTGGCGCGATGAACAGGCAGGCCAGGAAAAGCAGGGCCACGACCAGCGCGGTGAGGCCGGTGCGTCCGCCCGCCTGCACGCCGGATGCGCTTTCCACATAAGCCGTCGTGCTGGACGTGCCCATGACGGAGCCCGCGACGATGGCGACGCTGTCCGCCAGCAGGGCCTTGTTAAGCCGCTGCATCTTGCCGCTGACCAGCAGGCCGGCGCGGTTGGCCACGCCCATCAGGGTCCCCGTCGCATCGAACAGTTCGACCAGGAAGAAGACCAGGATCACGTTGACGATGCCGACGCCGAGCGCTCCCTGCACGTCCAGCTTCATCAGGGTTGGCGCCAGCGACGGCGGTGCGGAAACGATGCCGGCGAACTTGTTACCGCCGAAGAAGAAGCTGAGTATTGTGACGGCGACGATGCCGATCAGGATGGCGCCGCGGACCTTGAGGCGGTCCAGCGTCACGATCAGCAGGAAGCCGACGATGGCCAGCAATGCCGGCGGCTTGTGCAGGTCGCCCACGCCGACCATGGTCGCCGGGTTGGCGGCGACGATGCCTGCGCTTTTCAGCGCGATCAGCGCCAGGAACAGGCCAAGACCGACGGTGATGGCCGTGCGCAGCGAGCGCGGAATGCCGTTCACGATCATCTCGCGCAGCCCGAAGATGCTGACCAGGATGAACAGGCAGCCCGATATGAACACGGCGCCCAGCGCCACCGGCCACGCGATACCCATGCCCAGCACGACGGCGTAGGCGAAGTAGGCGTTCAGGCCCATGCCCGGCGCCATCGCAATCGGATAGTTAGCGTACAGGCCCATGATGGCCGTGCCCAGCGCCGCGGCCAGGCAGGTGGCAACGAAGACCGATTCCTTCGGCATGCCCGCATCGCCAAGGATGGCGGGGTTGACGAAGATGATGTAGGCCATGGTCAGGAAGGTCGTGATGCCGGCCACCACTTCGGTGCGCACGTCGGACTTCGCTTCCTGGAGTTTGAATAGTTTTTCTGCGATGGACACGGCGGCTCCCAGGGACTGTTCTTTGTGTGCAAGGATACCATTAGGGTTCTGCGAGCAGCCAGCCTTCGTGGGCCCAGCTCAATTCGTGGGTCGGCTGAAGTGCCTGCAGGAAGCGCTTGTCGTGGCTGACGATGGCCATGGCGCCCGGGTAGTCCTTCAGCGCCTGTTCCAGTGCCTCGATCGACGGCAGGTCGAGATGGTTGGTGGGTTCATCCAGCAACAGGATCTGGGCGGGTTCCCTGCGCCACAGCGCGCAGGCCAGGGCGGCTTTCAGTTTTTCGCCGCCGCTAAGGCGTTCGACCGGCGTGGAGACGGCTGCCGCGTCGAGTCCGAGGAGGGCGAGGTGGCTGCGCAGCGTGCCTTCGGGCAGCGGCGAGTCCAGCTCGCGCAAGGCCTCCAGCACGCTGCGATCGGGCTGCAAGGCGGACGCGTGCTGGTCCAGCCACGCGAAGGGCACAAGCGTTTCGGCGCTTCCCTCACGCGGCATGACTTCGCCCGCCAGCATGCGCAGCAGCGTGGATTTGCCGCAGCCGTTTGGACCGGTGATGGCCAGCCGGATCGGACCGGCCAGCACCATGTCGAGCGGCGCTGCGGCTAAGGCTTGCGACGCTGGCCAGGGCGACACGGCAGCGTTGAAGGCGAGGACGCGGCGACCGGCGGGAACGGCGGTGCCGGGCATCAGCAGCGCGCGGGCCGGCGCAGGCTGCACGCGGGCGGCGGCGACGCGTACCGCGGCATCGAGTACGTCGCGGGTTTCAGCGCGGAGGACAGCCTCTCGTCCCGCCGATGCCTGGGCATTGGATTTCAGGTTGCCGCGCACGATGGCGGGCATATTCGCATCCTTGCCGGCGCGCTCGTTGCGCGCACTGCGCGAGAGCTGCGCATCGTGCCGTTCGCGCTGTTCACGCAGCGTATTGCGGCGCTGGTTGCGGGCATGGGCGAGCGCGTCGGAGGCGGCCGATTGCTGCGCGTCGCGTTGCTGGCCGTAGAGAGTGTAATTGCCGCCGTAGCCGCTCAATCCTTGCGCGGACATTTCGACGATCGCGTCCATCGCTTCCAGCAGTTCGCGGTCATGGCTGATCACCAGCGCGTTGCCGGGCCAGGCGCGCAGTGCGGCGATCAGCCACTCGCGGCCCGCGCGGTCCAGGTGATTACTGGGTTCATCGAGCAGCAGCCAGTCGGCGCCGGAGTGCAAGGCGCCGGCGAGGGCTACACGCGTGCGTTCTCCACCACTGAGATGGACGGCCAGGTCGCCCGGCGCCAGGCCGGGCAGCCCGCAGGCCCGCAGCGTTGCCTCGAAGTCGGACAAGACCGTCCAGCGGCCATCGAGCAGTTCGAAGTCGGCTTCGCGCGCTGCGCCGGCGGACATGCGATCGGACGCCGCCAGCAGCGCGCCAAGGCCTGCGATATCGGCCACCGTGTCGGCGCCTTGAGCGGCGGGCGATTGAGCGACGTAGTGCAGGCTGCCGGCAACGGCAATGCTGCCCGCATCCGGCGTGGCATGGCCGGCAATCGCCTGCGCCAGCATGCTCTTGCCGCAGCCGTTGGCGCCGACGATGCCGGTCAGCCCTGGCCCGAAGGCATGCGAAGCGCCGGAAAGCAGCGTGCGGCCGTCAGCAAGGCGCAGCGTGAGCTGGCGCAGTTCGATAAAGGGAAGCACCGCACGCGCGGCGGCAAAAGAAGTAATGGCCATAACAGCTCCCGAAAGACGATGCGGCGCAGCGCGGCGAAGCCGGTGCGTGCTCTTGCGAAGTGGGGGCTCAGATGGTCATTTGGGGTGGGTGCTCCGTGACGAACGCCGTCCGGGTGGACAGCGTTCGCAAGTTTAGACGCTAATCAGGACAGATTCAAGGGCCTAGCGCGGCTCTTCGTACAGTTGGGAGAAAATGCGGCCGGCCATCAGGCCAAGCGGCACGTGATGCAGCGCGGGTGTCAGGCGGCTGGCCAGCAGTGCCATCGCGTCTTCCTGCGTCGGCGACGATGCGACCTGTGCTTCGAGCAGGCCAAGCTCATTGTCGATGCTTTCCCAGGCGTGTTCGTCGGCCGGGAATTCGTGGCGGATCACGGCGCGCGGATTGTGCTCGCGGCGGCGCGGCTCGGTATCCTGGGACTGGTCGGCAACCGCTTCGGCCGGCGTCACCGGACTTGCGGCGGCGGAAGCGCCGGGCGTGACCGCCGCACTGGCTTCCTGCGCCGCGGCCACCGGCTCGG
Source organism: Pseudoduganella sp. (assembly GCA_036404755.1). Taxonomy (GTDB): domain Bacteria; phylum Pseudomonadota; class Gammaproteobacteria; order Burkholderiales; family Burkholderiaceae_D; genus Rugamonas. The sequence goes on along the minus strand of DASWYX010000458.1, from coordinate 1,523 downwards.
CGCCCAGCCCGTGCAGGCTGTAGCCGAGGCAGACGCGCTGTAGGAAGCTGTCCTGGTCCTGCATATGCGGCAACAGTTGCCGCAGGCATTCGATGACGGCTTCGTCGGCCGCAGCGGGCGGCGCGAGCAGGTAGGAAGCAATGCCGAGTTCATGCAATTCGTCCGCAACGGAGGGGCGATACAGTGGCTGATTCGCAACACCCAGCTGGTATCCCAGCAGTTCAGGCAGCATGGCGTCGCCGCAGCACGACAAGGCCAGGCGCAGCGCGCCCTGCACGAAATGCTCGTCCTCCTGCTCCTGCCACTGCACGCAGCCCTGGACGGCGAGCAACTGTCGTGCGCGCAACACACGGTTCCAGTCCGGCACGCCCTTGCCCACGTATTCGAGATAAATGCGCACCATCGGCTGCAGGGCGTCCACGTCCCAGTGCGGCATGACGCCGTACAGCCACGCGCCTTCAGCCAGCATGGCGGGCGCCGCGTTGCACAGGAAGCGGCGCGCCTCATTGCGGCTGGCAAAGTAGCGCCGTGGCGTGCCGGCCGTGCGGGTGTCGCGGTAGCGCTGCTGCTGCAGCTCGCGCTCCCTGCTGCGCTCCATCAGCCACTGCGCCCACTGATCCGGCACGGCCGGCAGGTCGCAGGGCAGGGCGGCCGCTTGCTCGAGGCTGCGCTCGAGGAAGGAACGCGCCTGCTCACGGTCGTTCTGCTCGCGCAGCAGCAGGTAAAGCTGTCGGGCCGTCAGGACGGGCGGGGCAGCGCTGGCGCCGCGGCGGACGTGTTCTATAGTTGTCATAATGGAAAAAAGTATGGCCTTGCTGCAGTTCAGTGACTAGCGGCATTCATCCCGTCGGCTTGTAAGATTTTGCTTACACGCGTGTAGAATCCAGTGTATGTCTGACTTCCCGCATCCGCCAGCTCCCGACCTCAGCAATCGCGTGCATCAGATCTTCCCTTTGCTCAGCGAGGGGCAGCTTGCGCGCGTCTCGCGCTACGGTACGACCGTTCGCATCGACGCGGGCGACTACCTGTATCACCAGGGCGAGCGGCATGCGCCGATGTATGTGATCCTGTCCGGCGAAATCGAGGTGACGCGCCGCACGCCGCTGGCCGAGCATTCGCTGGGGCGGCATGGCCGCGGGCTCTTCACCGGCGATACCGGGACGCTGGCGGGGCGTGCCACCAGCGCAACCGTGCGTGCGGTGACCGACGTGGTGGCCACCAGGATTGAAGAAGAAGCGGTGCGCACGCTGGTGGTGTCGGAGGCGGAGCTGAGCGAGATGATCATGCGCGCCTTCATCCTGCGGCGCGTGGCTTTCTTCAATGACCGGCAGGCCGGCGTCATCGTCATCGGCTCGCAGGCCTCGGCCGCCAGCCTGCGCGTGCGCGAATTCCTGACCCGAAATCTGCAACCGTCCGCCTATTTCGATATCGACGCCCACGAGGACACGGCGGACCTCATGGCGCGCTTCGGCATCACGCAGGACGATGTGCCGGCCGTGGTCACGCAAACCGGCCAGGTGGTG
>DASWYX010000457.1:0-2049 GCA_036404755.1 Pseudoduganella sp. | reverse complement strand
GGTAGGTCTTGCCGGTCTCCGCGCCTTCGACGCTGCGGCTGTAGGCCAGGGCGACACGCGCGGCGGGCGCGGTTTCGAAGCCGCGGAAATAAGGGCCGTAGGCTTCCTGCGATTCCGTCAGCAGCGTCGGGTTGACAACGTTGATGCGCTGACCGCGCGGCATCTCGATGGCGGCGCCCAGTACGAAGCCTTCCACGGCGCGATTGACCGCGCTTGCGCTGGCGCCGTTGCGGATAGGCTGGTCGCTCAGGATGCCGCTGGTCAGCGTGACCGAACCGCCGTCGTTCAGGTATTCGCGGGCGATCAATGCCACATGCACCTGGCCCATCAGCTTCGATTCGAGACCGACGCGGAACTGTTCGAAGCTCATGTCCTCCAGCGGTCCGAAATGCAGGCTGCCCGCGGTGACGACTACCGCGTCCACCTTGCCGGTCTTGTCGAACAGTGCACGCACCGAGGCCGGATCTTCGATCTTCACCTGGTGTTGGCCGCTGCTGCCGCCGACGGTGATGATTTCGTGCCGCTGGCCCAGTTGCTCCACCACGGCCTTGCCGATAGTGCCCGTTGCGCCGATCACGATGATTTTCATTTGATTTTCTCCTGTGGGTTGAAAGTGGATTCAGTATCCGCTCGGAACGCCCAGGAATAAATGCGCTACCATTTAGTTAATTCCTAACTGATGGTTCGCAATGGATAAATTACGCAGTATGGAAGTCTTCGTGGCCGCCCTGGACAGCGGCAGCTTCACTGCGGCCGCCCATCGCTTCGGCATATCGGCCGTGATGGTCGGCAAGCATGTGCGCGAACTGGAGCAGTTGCTGGGCGCAGCCCTGCTGACCCGCACCACGCGGCGCCAGTCGCTGACGGAAATCGGGCGCCAGTACGCCGAGCAATGCCGTGCCATCCTGGCCTCTATCGCTTCAGCTGAAGCGGTGGCTGAGACCATGCGCGCTTCGCCGCGCGGCGACTTGCGTGTGACGTCGCCGATTTCGTTCGGCATGGACTGGCTCAGCCCCGCCGTGGCGGACTATCTGCGCCAGTATCCTGAAGTCAGCGTGGAGCTGAACCTGAATGACCGCTTTGTGGATCTGGTGGAGGAAGGATTCGATGTCGCCGTTCGCATCGGCGTGCTGGAGGATTCGACGATGGTGGCGCGTCCGCTGAAGCCTTATACGATGTGCATTTGCGCTTCGCCCGAGTACCTGGCGGAAAGGGGCACGCCGCGCACGCCGCAGGATCTGGCGCAGCATGAGTGCCTGGAGTTCACCGGCTGGCTGCCGCAACAGCGCTGGCGACTGAAGGACCAGCGCGATGGACGCCATGTGCCGCGCAGCCGCTTCCGCGCCAACAGCAGCCCGGCCTTGCGCCGCGCGGCTTTGGCGGGATTTGGAATGATCATGCAGGCGGAGATGACCTTGCTGCCCGATCTCGCTGCGGGACGGCTGGTGCGCGTGCTGGATGACTACCTGCCGCCGCCGCGTCCCATGCAATTGGTCTATTCGCGCGACCGGCGCGCGACGCCGAAATTGACGTCTTTTGTGGAGTTCATGCTGGAGCGGTTCGGCCCCGATGCGCCGTGGCCGGATTTAAAACCCACGGCGTAACCCTGGTGGCTGCCACATCGCGGCAGCCACCTGCTTCACGCCTTGGGCTTACAACTTGGCCAACGGCCCTTCCGCCTGCCAGCCCGCCCCCAGCGCGCGCGCCACCGAAACCGCAGCCAGCAAGCGCTGCGTATCGATCTGCACCGCGGCCCGATCGGCCGCGAGGGAACTGCGCTGCGCATCCGTCACATCAAGATAAGTCGAGATGCCGCGTTCATAACGCGTGCGGGCCACAAGGTAAGCGCGGGCCGCGGCGTCGCGGGACACCGCCTGCACCTTGCCCTGCTGCTGCCGCTGCTGCACGTCCGACAACGCATCCTCCACCTCGCGCAAGGCCGTCAGCAGCTTGCCCTCGTGGTTGGCCAGCGCCTCTTCATAGCGCGCCTTGGCCAGCGACAGGTTTGCCTGGTTGCGGCCACCGTCGAACAGCGGCAGGGACAAGCCC
>DASWYX010000456.1:0-18904 GCA_036404755.1 Pseudoduganella sp. | reverse complement strand
ACCGGCAAGACCTACCGGGTTTGGTAATACAATGAGGCCTCTCTTTCACACCCAAGAAAGGCCTCATGAAAAACCTGCTGATTCCTTTGCTGCTGGCAGCCGCCGGCAGCGCCGCCACCGCGGCGCCTGCGAGCGTGGACGAACTCCACAAGATGACGAAACGCTTCGCCCCCGTCGAACTGAAAGCCGATACCTCGAAGCTTTCGCCCGGCGACAGGAAAGCCATCGCCAAGCTGATTGAAGCGGCCAGGATCGTCGACACCCTGCAACTGCGCCAGCGCTGGTCCGGCAACGAAGCGCTGTACGCCGCGCTGCAGAAGGACAAATCCCCGCTGGGCAAGGCGCGCGCCGAATACTTCTGGCTGAACAAGGGCCCCTGGTCCATCCTGGACGATCACGAATCCTTCCTGCCGCCGCAACTGGCCGGCATCAGCATTCCGAACAAGAAGCCCGCTGGGGCGAACTTTTATCCGGAAGACGCGAGCAAGGAATCGCTGGAATCGTGGATGAATGGCCTGTCCGCGGCGGACAAGCAGGAAGCCCAGTGGTTCTTCACCACCATCCGCAAGGGCGCGGACGGCAAGTACAAGACGGTGAAGTATTCCGATGAATACAAGCCGGAACTGGAGAAGCTCGCGAAGCTGCTGAAGGAAGCCGCAGCCGCCACCGACAACGCCTCGCTGAAGAAATTCCTGGACCTGCGCGCGGATGCTTTCCTCTCCAACGATTACCTGCAGTCCGATTTCGCCTGGATGGACCTGGACTCGCCCGTCGACGTGACGATCGGCCCCTACGAAACCTATAACGACGAACTGTTTGGCTACAAGGCCGCCTTCGAAGCCTATGTGAACATCCGCGACCAGAAGGAAACGCAGAAGCTGGACTTCTTCGCCAAGCATATGCAGGAACTGGAAGACAACCTGCCGCTGGATGCGCAATACCGCAACCCTAAAGTGGGCGCCGTGGCGCCGATGGTGGTGGTGAACCAGGTGTATGGCGCGGGCGACGGCAATATGGGCGTGCAGACCGCAGCCTACAATCTGCCGAACGATGAGCGCATCATCAGCCAGCGCGGCTCCAAGCGCGTGATGCTGAAGAATGTGCAGGAAGAGAAGTTCAAGGCGACGCTGACCCCGATTGCGAAGCTGGTGCTGCGTCCCGCCGACCAGAAGGACCTGGACTTCAATTCCTTCTTCACCCACATCCTGGCGCACGAAATCACGCACGGCCTGGGCCCGCACATCACGAAGGCCAGCGGCAAGGAATCCACGCCGCGCCAGGACCTGAAGGAAACCTATTCCACCATCGAAGAGGCGAAGGCTGACGTAACTGGCCTGTACGCGCTGATGTACATGATGGAGAAGGGACAGCTGAAGGATACGCTGGGCCAGGGCGAAGCGGCCGAACGCAAGCTGCACACGACCTTCCTTGCCTCCGCCTTCCGCACGCTGCACTTCGGCCTCACCGATTCGCACGCGCGCGGCATGGCGATCCAGGTCAACTACATCCTGGACAAGGGCGGCTTCGTGGCCTACGGGGACGGCACGTTCTCGGTGGACTTCAGGAAGATCAAGCAGGCCGTGATGGACCTGGACCGCGAATTCCTGACCATCGAAGCCACGGGCGATTACGCGCGTGCGAAGGACATGATGACGAAATACGTGGTGATCCGCCCCGAGGTGCAGAAGGCGCTGGACAAGATGAAGAGCGTGCCAAACGACATCCGTCCATCCTTCCCGACCGCCGCACAGTTGTTGAAGAAATAAGGAAAAGTCGAGTACCAGCAGCCGTTTTTAACACGTGGTAAATTGCTCTGCATTACTAAATGTGGAGAAATAGAAACATGAAAACGGCTGGCACCAAAATCAGCACCAGGCTGGCGACAGGCTTCGGCCTGGTGTTCCTGCTGCTCATCGTCGTGGTGGCGCTGGCGGTCAACCGCGTGCAGAGCATCGACACCATCCTGACCGATATCAGCGAGGTCAATAACGTCAAGCAGCGCTATGCGATCAACTTCCGCGGCAGCGTGCATGACCGTTCGATCGCGCTGCGCGATGTGGTGCTGGCGGGCGATCCAGGCGCCGCCAAACCCTTCATCGACCAGATCGCAACGCTGGCCGACAACTATGCAAAATCGGCCGCACCGCTGGACGGGATCATCGCTTCCGGCAGCGGCGTTACCGAGGAAGAGAAGCAGGCGCTGGCCGGCATCAAGGCCAGCGAAGCGCGCACCCAGCCCCTGATTGCCAGGGTCATTGCGCTGCGCCTGGCCGATAATGTGGCGGAAGCGACGGCGCTGCTGCAAAAGGAAGCCGCGCCGGCCTTCGTGGACTGGCTGGCGTCCGTCAACAAGTTGATCGACCTCGAAGAAAAAATGAGCCGCGAGCAGGCCAACAGCGCGACGATGGTGGCGCGCAGCTTCTTCGTCTTCATGGTGGTGCTGGCGCTGGTCGCGATCGCGATCGGCACGGTGGCGGCCTGGCGCATCAGCCATGGCCTGCTGCGCCAGCTGGGCGGCGAGCCGGATTATGCGGTCGCCATCGTGGCGGACATCGCCGCCGGCAATCTGGCGGTCGACATCAAGACCCGCCCCGGTGACGACGGCAGCCTGCTGAATGCCATGGTTCATATGCGCGACTCGCTGGTGCACATCGTGCGCCAGGTGCGCGAGGGTACGGAAATCATCGCCACCAGCTCGGGCGAGATCGCAGCCGGCAGCGCCGACCTTGCGGGGCGCACCGAAGACCAGGCGGCGAATATCGAGGAAACCGCGTCGTCGATGGAGGAGCTGACGGCGACGGTGAAGCAGAATGCGGATCACGCGCAGCAGGCGAACCAGCTGGCGCTGTCCGCCTCCGAAGTGGCGACGCGCGGCGGCGCCGTGGTCTCCGAGGTGGTGCATACGATGGCGTCGATCAATGAGTCGTCGCGCAAGATCGTGGACATCATCGGCGTGATCGACAGCATCGCTTTCCAGACCAATATTCTAGCGCTGAATGCCGCCGTGGAAGCGGCGCGCGCCGGTGAGCAGGGCAGGGGCTTTGCCGTTGTCGCCACCGAAGTGCGCAGCCTGGCGCAGCGCTCGGCCAGCGCGGCCAAAGAAATCAAGGCGCTGATCGACGATTCCGTGGAGCGCGTGGACGCCGGCGCCAAGCTGGTGGACCAGGCGGGCGACACGATGATGGAAATCGTCGACAGCGTAAAGCGCGTGACCGACATTATGGCCGAGATCTCCACCGCGAGCGAGGAGCAGACAGCCGGCATCGAGCAGGTCAATGAAGCGATCGGCCGCATGGACCAGGTGGTGCAACAGAATGCCGTGATGGTGGAGCAGGCGGCCGCCGCATCGGGCGCGCTGGAAAGCCAGGCCGGCAAGCTTTCTGAAGTGGTCAGCATTTTCCGGCTGAAGGATATGCCCGCGCTCCGGGCAGCGGCTCCTGTGGCTGCACCGGCGGTAGCGGCGGCAACGAAGGCCTTGGCGGCAAAGGCGCAACGGACCGCGCCGGCGCTTGCCGCCCGCTCCGTGCAGCCGTCGGTTACGGCTTCACGGATGCGTCAGGCCGTGCCCGCCGGTGGTGATGACTGGGAGGAATTCTGATCAGTCAATTGTGAAATATTCGCAATCAAATATTTTGTAACAGCCCGGAAACTTCGGTAACAGCTTGCAGGCAGGCATGTATAGTTGAAGCTCGTTACCGGAGTCCTTCATGAGTAAGCTCAGCCTTTCCATCCTGCTCACAATTGCCGCCAGCACAGCCCATGCAGCCCAGCTGACGGAAACGGAAACGCGCTGGCTGACGGCGGGCGCACCGGTGCTGGCGTACGCGAAGGAGCTGAAGCTGCCGATCGATATCGTCGTGCAGCCGCAGGCCGGTCCCAACGACGTGCCGCTGGCCATGGGCTTCAAGGATGGCCGGTGCAAACTGGTGCTGACGATGCGCGGCAATCCGGATGCGGAAGCGGTGCTCGCCAATGTTCCGGTTGAGCGCCAGGCCCTGCTGATCGAAGCGATGACGGCGCATGAAGTCGGCCATTGCTGGCGCTATGCGCAGGGCAGCTGGCATGAATTGCCGGCCGGCTTCGTGGAAGGCGCGCACGAAAAACTCGACAATCCCGAACTCGAAGCCATTTCGCGCCAGCTGCGTGAAACGCGGCGCGAAGAGGGCTATTCCGATCTCGTTGCGCTGGCCTGGGTCCAGCGCACTCATCCGCAAGAATATGGCTACGTCTACAACTGGCTGAACGATGTGCGCCAGCCGGTCAGCCACGGTTCGCACAGCACGGGCGCCTGGCTGCAGCTGGCAGGCAAGGGGACTGTGTTCGCTGGCGAACAAAACACCTTCGAACAGGCTGCCCGTCTGTGGAAGCAGGGTCTGCAACAGGAACAGTAAAGCTCTCACAGCGTTCGGTCGCGCACAGAACGAAGCCCTCTTTAGGAGTGTAATGCTCCATGCTAACCATCCTAAAGGGGACCAATCATGAAGAGAGTTGTTTTCCTGTCGGCCGCAGCACTGATCAGTACTTGTGCTCTGGCACAAAATGTAGACCGTACCGCCTACAAGTCCGCATGGGACAAGGCAGAGTCCGACTATAAGGTAGCGAAAGATAAATGCAAGAGCCTGAAGGGCAACGCAGAAGACGTCTGCAAGGAAGAGGCCAAGGTGGCTCTCGCCCAGGCTCAGCTGGACATAACCCAGAAGTACAAAAACACGCCGAGCGACGTGTCGCGCGCCGAGCATAAAGTAGCCGAGGCGCAGTATGACCTGGCCAAGGAACGTTGCGACGACCAGAGCGGCAATGCGAAGTCTGCCTGCAAGGCTGAAGCCAAGGCAACTTATGAGCGTACGCTGGCTGCCCAGACGGACCACACCACGACCGGCGCCGTTGCCCATAATGCCCGCGATGCCGGCGCCAATGTAGCCCAGAACGCACGTGAAGCGGGTTCCAATGTGGCCCAGAACGCCCGTGAGGCTGGCTCGAATGTGGCTGCTGCGACTCGCGAGAAATCCGCAGACGCTTCCGCTGCCATGTCCGACACGATGATCACCACCAAGGTCAAGGCTGAAATGGCCGCCGACCCACTGGTCAAGGCAATGGATGTGCACGTGGAAACGCAGAACGGTGTCGTGATGCTGAGCGGTTTCGTGCCGAGCAAGGCCGAGGCTGACAAGGCAGTCGAAATCGCCCGTGCAGTGAAAGACGTGAAAGATGTGAAATCTTCCATCCAGGTCAAGAAATAAGAAACTGTTCGCCAGTTTTTCCAGGGCCAGCGCACGCTGGCCTTTCTTTTGATAGAATAAATGACGTTCATCATTTATAAGGGAGTTCCCCATGTTCGCGCAACACTTAGCCGGTTGGACCGAGCGCCGCGGCATGCACTACGCCTGGGTCATCGTCATTCTCACTTTTCTCACCGGCCTGACTTCGTCGGCTGCGCTGGGTTTGCCGGGCGCGCTGATCCAGCCGCTGAGCAAGGAGTTCGGCTGGAACGTGGACCAGGTGTCGTCCGCGCTGGCCGTGCGCTTCGCCCTGTTCGGCCTGATCGGGCCGTTTGCCGCCATCCTGATGGAGCGCTTTGGCTTGCGCAATATCGTCGTGACGGCGCTGACGCTGGTGTCCGGCGGGCTGCTGCTGTCGACGCAAATGTCCGAATTCTGGCACCTGGTGGCGCTGTGGGGCGTGATGCTGGGCGTGGGCTCGGGCATGACGGCGCTGGTGCTGACGGCCGTGGTGTCCAACCGCTGGTTCGAGGCGCGGCGCGGCTTGGTGGTCGGCATGCTGACGGCCGCTTCGGCGACCGGGCAACTGGTGTTCCTGCCGATCGGCGCGTGGCTGGTCGAGCACTACGGCTGGCGCATGGCGCTGGTGCCGGTGCTGCTGGCTTGCGCGACGGTGGCCGTGCTGGTGCTGCTGCTGATGCGCGATCGTCCTCAGGAAATCGGCCAGCAGCCTTTCGGCGCGCTGGCGCCGGTGCCGGTGCCGCCGAAGATGAAGGTGGGCTTTTCCACGCCGTTCCAGATCCTGCGCAGCGCGTCGGGCAAGGGCGCTTTCTGGCTTCTGTTCGCGACCTTCTTCATTTGCGGCCTGTCGACCAATGGTCTGATCCAGACCCACTTCATTTCGCTGTGCGGTGACCAGGGCATGGGCCCTGTGCCGGCGGCTTCGGTGCTGGCGATGATGGGCGCTTTCGACCTGGTGGGCACCATTGGTTCCGGCTGGCTGTCGGACCGCTATGACAACCGCAAGCTGCTGTTCTGGTATTACGGCTTGCGCGGACTGTCGCTGCTCTGGCTGCCGTATTCGGAGTTCACGCTGTATGGTCTGTCGCTGTTCGCCATGTTCTATGGCCTGGACTGGATCGCAACCGTGCCGCCGACCGTGCGCCTGGTGGCAACGCATTTCGGCAAGGAGAAGGCGGGCATGGTGTTTGGCTGGATCTTTGCGGGTCACCAGCTGGGTGCGGCGGTGGCGGCCTTTGGCGCGGGGCGCGTGCGCACTCTCATGTTGACGTATAACCCGGCCTTGTTTGCGGCCGGCGCAGCGTGCATTCTCGCGGCGCTGCTCGCGATGGCGATCCGGCGCCACCAGGCCGCCAGCGCCACAGAGCCGGCCACCGCGAAGGCCGCGTAATCAAGCGCGCGCACGTCCCAGGCCGCAGGACGCGCGCGTGGTCGGCACGCACGGCGGATCAATGATCCGCCCTACGCACCCCGATCGGTCAACGGTCGCCTGGGCCCGAAGGGCTGTAGGGCGGATAACGGATTACTGCAGGTACTTGGCCAGCCACCCCTGCACTTCGCTGTAGAAGTAGCGGCTGTTCTCCCCTTTGAGAATCCAATGGTTCTCATCAGGGAACACCACCAGCTTGCTCGGCACGTCCAATCGCTGCTGGGCGGCGAAGTTCATCAGGGCGTTGTTGACCGGCACGCGGTAATCGAGCTCGCCGACGGTGATCAGGATAGGCGTCCTGAAGCCGGTGCCTTTCTCGTGGTTCCCGGCCTGCATGATCGGGCTCTGTTCACGCCAGACGGGCAGATTGCCCCACACCGGTCCGCCGCTGTTCACTTCACGTCCATAGACGCTGTCGCTGGTCCCCCACTGCATCACCAGGTCCATCTCGCCAGCGTGGGACACGATGGCCTTGTAGCGCGTGGTGGTGGCCTGCAGCCAGTTGGCCAAGTGTCCGCCGTAGGACGCGCCGCCGGCCGCCAGCCGGTTGCCGTCAATGAAGCCATACTTCCTGACCGCTTCGTCCACCGCCTGGTTAATCTCGTCGCCCGGGCCTTTCAAAGGATCGAACTGAATCGAGCGCGCGAATTCCTCGCCGTAGCCGGTGGAGCCCTTGTAGTCGGTCAGCAGGACGATGTAGCCCGGCTTGGCCAGCAGATGGTAGTTCCAGCGGATCACGAACTGGTCGCGCCACATGCTCGCGGCGCCGCCGTGGATCACGGCAAACAGCGGATACTTCTTGTTCGGATCGAAGTTGGCCGGCTTCACGATCATATTGTGGATGTTGCGGCCATCCGGCGTCTTGAACCAGAAGTGCTCGGGCGCCTGCCAGTCGATGCCGGCCGCACGCTCCACGTTGAAGGACGTCAGGCGCTTCGGCGCGCTGCCGTTGAAGGCATAGACTTCCGGCGGATTGATCGATGACTCCCACACGCCCACCAGCGCCTTGCCGCCCGAGTTCAGCGAAGTGATGGAACCGGTCGGCAGCGAAGGTTCTTCGCGTTGGTCGCTGCCGTTATAGTTCATCGAGTAGACCTTTTCCAAGCCGGCGTGCTCGAAGGTGTAGTACACGCGCTTGCCGTCGGACGGCAGGGCGATGCGGGAGATCGAACGGTCCAGCGATGCGGTCAGGATTTTCGGCTGCGGATTACTGAATGGCCAGGCGAAGCTTGCCACGCGGGTCAGGTCGTAAACCTTGTTCGGCTCTTCCGCCTCGGTCAGCGCGAACAGGGTTTTTGCATCCGGCGAGAAGCGCAGCGCCTTGTAGCTGTGCGTATCCTTGGTCAGCTGCAGCGGCTCGCCGCCCGACAGCGGCTGCTGGTAGATCTGCGTGAAGCTCGATGCGCGCGCCGCCTCGTGGCGGTTGGTCGACGCGGCGAACACGATGGACTGGCCATCCGGCGCCCAGACCGCATCCAGCGACTGGCCTTCATCGCCCTGGCTGCCGCCAAAGCCCGGCAGGTCGGACAGCTTGCTGCCCGCGAGCAGGTTGCGCGCCCTGGCGTCGGCCTTTGCATCCATGACGAAGATGCTCACCTTCTTATCATCCAGCCATTTATCGAAGTAGCGCGGCGGGAAGGATTCGTAGGCGCGCGCATTGTATTTGCGGTCCTTGCGCTCCTTGGCGGACTTCTTCACGGACTCCTCGTCGGTGTTGCCGGGGTAGACGTCGCTCAGGAAGAGAATCTGCTTGCCGTCCGGGCTGTATTTGGGCGAGCGCGCGCCGAGCGTCAGCGTGGTCAGGCGCTGCGCTTCGCCGCCGGAGGCTACGTCCAGGCGGTAGATCTGGCCCGCTTCATCGCCTTCACGCTTGGCCACGAAAATCAGCTGCTTGCTGTCCGGCGACCAGCTCACGGACGATTCGCCACCCTTGCTGAAGGTCAGGCGGCGCGGGGCGCTGTCGTCGATCAGGGATTTGATCCACAGGTCGTTCCACTGGTCCTTGCTGTCGTAGGCGGTATCGGTGACGGAAAACACGGCCCATTTGCCGTCCGGGCTGGGGACCGGAGCGCCAATGCGCTTCATCAGCCAGACGTCTTCGTGGGTAATGGCATGCTTTGCGGCGGCCACGGGGTCGGCGGCGTAGGCAAAGTGGGCGCTGACGCTCAGGATCAGCAGGGCGGTGAGCTTGGAGAGTTTTGCGGCGGGCATGGCGGGGGCTTCGGTGTGTCAAAGGAATCCTTCATAGTGAGGAATTCCTTGCCCTCTGTCAATCTGCGACGCAGCGCGGCTAGCGCGGCATGCGCCCGATCCACGGCCGCAACACCGTATATTTCGGCACCGCCGTCGGCGAATCGCTCTCCACGCTGACCAGGCGCCGCCGGAGCAACAGCGCAATGGCCCGCTGCGCCGTAATACGGGAGAGCCCAGTATCCAGTGCAATGGTCGCGTAGCTCGCCTGAACGGCGCGCCTGCCTTCCATGCGCCGCCACAGGTAGAGGTAGATCACGAAAGCGGCAGGCGAGCGCTCATGGCCGACCAGGTCGGGCATCAGCACATCGATGAAATAAGGATCAAGTGTAGTCATAACGAGTATAGTCATGGTGACTATAGCACGTGACAGGGGCGTGCAACAATGCGGGCAATCTTTGAGGAGAAACCATGATCACCCATATCAAATTTGTCAGCATTCCCACACGCGACCAGGACGCCGCCCTTGCTTTCTACACCGAGAAGCTGGGCTTTCGCGTGATCACCGACCAGCCTTTCGACGAGAAGCAGCGCTGGATCGAGCTTCGCGTGGGCTCGTCCGAAACGCGCTTCGTGCTGTTCACGCCGGACGGGCAGGAAGACCGCATCGGCAGCTTCTTCAACGGCTCGCTAGCCTGCGACGATGTGCAGGCCACCTACCGCCAGCTGTCGGCGCGCGGCGTGGAGTTCCTGTCACCGCCGCAAAAGCAGCCTTGGGGCGAGTTCGCGATCATGAAGGATCCGGACGGGAACCAGTTCGTGCTGTCCTCGTCCTGACGCGCATGCGCAGCGGGGAGGGCGCCATCACGAAGGCCATTTGTTCGTGGGCGGCGCCGGTCACGGATTCGATCTCCATGCAGCCAAGCAGGCTGGCCATGGCGACCTTGATCTCCAGCAGGGACAGGTAGCGGCCGGGGCACAGGCGCGGGCCAGAGCCGAAAGGCATGGTGAGCTGCTTGGCGGCGCCTTGCTCCAGCCAGCGCTGCGGATCGAATTCGTGGGCGCGCTGCAGGTGCTGCTCGGACACGCTGTCGTGGCGCAGCACGCACCAGACATGGCTGCCGCGATGCAGCCTCACATCGCCCACCGTCGTGTCGCGCATGGCCTGCAGCGGGATGAAGGGCGCGGGCGGCTTCAGGCGCATGGCTTCGTGGGCGCAGGCGTCCAGGTAGTCCAGCCCGTCCATCTGCTCGATGGTGAACTGGTTGGCATCGGGCGCGACGCGGCGCACTTCTTCGCTCACGCGCCGCAGCGCATCCGGATTCCGGGACAGGAGCCAGATCAGCCAGGCGAGGGCGCTGGAGGTCGTGTCCTCGCCGGCCAGCAGCATCGTGGTCACGTTGCCGATCACGTCGTTGTGCGTGATGCCGCTGCCTTCCTTGTCGGCCGCCAGCAGCATCGCTTCCAGCATATTGCGGGGCGGCTGGTCCGGCGCGGCCTGCATGCGCGCACGTGCCTTGGCGATGAAGCCGTTGACGGCCTCGCGCACGGCCGCAACGCTTCGCTCCAGGCGACGATCGGCAGGCAGCCGCACGTAGCGCCAGTAGGGGTAAGGGATCAGCGAGCGGCGCGCCGTGCCGCGCATGATGTTCTCCACATGCTGCTGGATCACATCGTCGCCCTGTTCGATGGTGTTGACTTCTTCGCCGAAGGCCAGGCCGGCGATGATGTCCACGGTGTAGCGCTTGAGATCCGCATTGAGTGCAATCGTCTCCTTGCGCTGGGCGGCGGCGAGCCAGCGCTTCTGCAGGCGCCGTCCAACCCGCGCCAGCAGGGGGAAATAGGCGCGGATCGCGCTGGGCGCGAACGCTTGCATCACCATCGTGCGCTGGCGGCGCCATTCCGCGCCCTCGGCCAGGAACAGTCCCGGTACGCCGCCCATTTCCGCCGCGACCTGGGCGGTGATTTCGGGGCGCCTGAATCCGTCCGGACGCTCGCGCAGGATGGCCTGCACCATGGCGCTGCCCGAGACGACCAGGATGGGCGCATGGCCGATCTTCACCCTGTACAGCGGACCGTATTTGTCCGCCCACGCTTCGGCAACGCGATGCACGCGGCCGGGCCGTAATTGCAGCGTGTTGCCCAGCAGCGGCAGGGTGGGCGGACCGGGCAGGTCGGCGACCTGGCGCGGCGCGGAGGTGATGGCGGGATCGGTCACGGTGTTCATGCTGATGATTCTGCGCCCGCCGCGGAGGGCGGTCTTGAATTTTTGCGACATGCAGGCGGCTGCGGCTGCACGCTGCGCTACAATTGCCAACATGTCAATCATCGTCGCAAGCACCGAGCAAGCCAATAACGCGACGCCTGTCGCGGGGCGGCCGATCGCGCGGCTGGCGGCGCCACGGTTGTCGCTGGCATCCTGCGTCCGCGCGCACGTGGTGCGCAGCACGCTCGATTGCGCGCCGCTGCCAGAAGTGCAGCGCGTGAACCGCTATCCTGCGAGCCCTTTCTGCACGCTGTTCTTCCAGTTGGCGGGCGATTCGGCCATGCTGGCGCCGTTTGTCCCGGACCAGCCCCTGCGCGCGGGCGAGGCGCTGCTCTGCGGTCCGCAGTCGGCGCCAACGGCTACGGCCAACAGTGGTCCCGTGCACTTCCTGATGGTGCTGTTCTACCCCGACGCCTTGCACCGCCTGACCGGTATCGACATGACGGCATGCCTGGATACCATGCGGCCATTGCACGAGATGCTGGACGAGACCTGGCAGGCAATGGCGCGCGCCATCTTCGCCGCGCCCAGCGACGAGGCGCGCATCGCCGTGCTCGAACAATTCCTCGAACCGCGCTGGCGCGCCGTCCGCGGCGGCGCCTTCGACGGTGTGCTGGGCGACTGGGTGCGCCGCCTCGGGGCGCAGGCTGCGGCGGCGGGCGTTGGCCGCAGCGTGCGCATGGCCGAACGCCGCGTGCGCGAATGGGCGGGGCAGCCGCTGCGCACCCTGCGCCGCATGCGCCGCGCCGAAGCGGCCTTCATCGAGGCGCGCGAACAGGCGCTGCGTGGCGAAGTCCTGCTCAGCGACATTGCCGCGCGCGGCGGCTTCTCCGACCAGTCCCACATGAGCCGCGAAGCGCGCCAGATCTCGGGCCTCAGCCCAGCCGAAATCCTGCGCGCCGGCCTGGAGGACGAGAGCTACTGGATGTACCGCATCTGGAACTGAGCGGGCGGGAGCTATGCCCCTTCCATATGGCCGCAACCAAAAAATCTATACATCGCGGCAAATTCTTGTGCTTAAATTGTTATCGATAACGAGTGTCGCTGGAGCGATACCGGACAAGGAGACGAACATGCCAGCCACCAGCACTGCACGCATTCGCGTGACGTAGTTCATTTCCATCGCCGCCAGATGTTTTTCAAGCCGACGAATTGCCGGCAGGGGCCTGTGCGCGCGTTCACTTCGTTAGATCCGTCTCGATAACAACAAGGGGATAGGCAGATGAAAAGGCTCAGGTCCATATTGCTGATGGCGGCGGCGTGCTTGCCGCTGTGCGGGCAGGCAGTTGCGGCAGATACCATCCAGACGCTGGTGACGAGTTACCAGCCCACCATCACTGAAAGCACCGACGCCGCCGGCTTCCGCCATCCAGGCGTCGGCTTGACCCGGGAAATGCTCGAAAACGTACGCACCCAGGTGCTGGCGCAGCAGGAACCGTGGAATACCCACTTCAATGCGATGCTGTTGTCGGCCAATGCATCGAAGACCGTCCCGTCCAGCAATGCATCGGGCAGCGATCCCTCCAAGCCCGGCACCACGGCCTTCAACAGCCAGGGTGTCGAGTCCAAATTCATCGCGGACGCGCAGCGCTCCTACACCCAGGCCCTCCTGTACTACATCACGGGCGACGAGACCTACCGCGCCAACGCCATGCGGCTGATCCGCATCTGGTCGCAGATGGACCCCACCAGGTATGCCTATTACACGGACGCCCATATCCACTCGGGCATCCCCCTGTCGCGCATGGTGGCGGCCGCGGAAATCATGCGCTACACCAGCTGCCAGACGGCGGCGCTGCAATGGACGGACCAGGACACGGCGATGTTCACCACCAACCTGATCACGCCGGTCATCGAAACCCTGCAGCACAAGAATTCCTACTTCATGAACCAGCACCTGTATCCGCTGCTGGGCGCGATGTCGGGCTATATTTTCACGGGCAACCGGGAGCGCTACAACGAAGGCGTCGAATGGTTCACGGTCAACAGCACCGCAGTGGACCAGGGCCAGAACGGCGCCATCAAGGCCCTGTTCCGCCTGGTCGATAAAAACGACCTGACCGGCGAAGCCGTGACGCCGATGGTGCAGCACGTTGAAATGGGCCGCGACCAGGCGCATGGCGGCGGCGATATCACGAATGCCGGCATCCTCGCGCGCCTGCTCAATGCGCAGGGCACCAGGGTCGATCCGGTCACCGGCACCGCATCGACCGCCGGCAACGCCGTGGGCCCGTATGAATTCCTGAACGACCGTATCCTCGACGCCGCCGATTATTTCGGCCGCTATATGCTGGGCTACGATACGCCCTGGATCCCGACCGCCGCGCACACGGACGCCAACGGCGTGCCCACCATCGTTTACCGCGAACTGGCGCCTGGTTATCGCGGGCGCCTGAGTTCCAGCACCTGGGAACCGTACTACTACTACAAGTACGTGAAGGGCATCGACGTCGAGCAGCGCGCGCCGTATTTCAGCCGCATGTTTTCGCTGCGCAGCAGCTATAACTGGGATGGCGTCGATGGCGGTGGCGATTACTGGCTGTTTATTCCGGCCGCCGCCGCGCAAGCCGAAGGCGGCCAGCTGCTGATGAAACCCATCGTCGATCCGCTGCGTGAAGTGGAGGACCGCTTTACCGTGCTGGAAGGCGATGCGGCAGCGATGAGCGACGACACGGCATCGTTCGTGCGCTTTAACACGACCTCCGCCGGGACCCGGTTCGCCATCGTCGGCTATGGCAATGGCACGAAAACGATCGCATTCCGCATCCGCACCAATGGTGTGGCCATGCTGGACGCCTTCGACGACACCATTGCGCTGCCGGACACGAAAGGCCAGTGGCGCTATGTCGCCTACAGCCTCGATGCCTTCCATGGCCTGTACGACATCAACTTCTACACCTTGCGCGGCGCCGGCACGCAGGTCGACATCGACAATATCAATATCAATGGCGCGTCCCTGAGCGCGCCCGTGTTCACCGATGGCGATGCGGACATCAGCGTCGTGACCTATGCCGGCTCCAGCGCGGCGCTCACGCGCAGCTTTGCCGCCACCGATGCCAATACCAGCGACACCCTGGTCTACCAGGCCGACAACCTGCCGGCAGGCGCCACTTTCGATACCGCCACCGGCGCCTTCTCGTGGGCGCCGACCGCGGCGCAGGCCGGCGTCTATCTGATCGTGGTCACGTCGAGCGACGGCAGCACGGTGACCAGCAAGACCGTCAAAATCACGGTGGCAGGCGACCGCCAGAGCGCGGTCAATACGGTGATTGCCGCCTACAAGCCGGATGCCCTGTATGTGGTATCGACCGTGGACGCGTATAACGCGGCCTATGCGGCCATCATGAGCGTCCTGTCCACCGCTACCGACGCCGAATTCCAGGCCAGGCTCGCCGCGCTCGATGCGGCGGTAACCGGTTTGCAGGAACTGACGCCGTTGCTGGCCGACGGCAGCATAAATTACGCGAAGATGTTCGTCTCGTCCACCTTCGGCACCGGCGTGCCGAACCTGCTGGACAACACGCCGTACTCCTGGTCCACCGCGCCCAACACCTACGCTCCCAACCTGGCGCACATCATGGACTTTGGCCCGGATTTCAAGGTGTCCGCCTCGCAGTTCCAGCTGCAGGTGCGCGCCAGCTTCCCTGAGCGGATCGGTGGCGTGGCGCTGTTCGGCTCCAACGACAGCGAGAACTGGACCCGCCTGACGCCGGGCCTGACCACCGTGACGGAAGACATGCAGACCCTGGCGGTGCAGGAAGACCTGAAGAACCAGCGCTACCGCTTCCTCAAGATGCAAATGGTGGAGCCGACGTTCGTGCTGCTGGAAGTGGGCGAGTTCCGCATCTTCGGCACCCGCTATGAAACCGTCAACAAGCTGTCCTCGGTGTCGATCAGCTCCGCGCAAAGCCTGAAGAACCGCATCGTTCCGGGTAATACCGTTTCGCTGGCGTTCAAGGCGAAAGAGGCGATCAGCAACGTGAGTGTGATGGTGCAGGGCCAGCCTGCCACCGTGAGCACGACGGACAATATCAACTGGACCGCGACCTGGACAGCCAGCGCCAGTGCGGCGCCGGGGACCATCAAGTTCCTGATCAACTACAAGACCGCGGCCGGGCTGGACGCCGAACCGGCCATCTTCACCACGGATGGCACGTCGCTGTTCCTGTCCGACCAGACCGGCCTGCTGGACTTGCGCACGCTGGCTGCGCTCAGCGATTCTTCCGGCCGCAACCAGGCCGATATGCTGGCCGAGCTGAATACCCTGAACGACAGCAATATCGGCACGGTGACCGATTTCCGCGTCAACGGCTCGGGCGCGGGCGCGTGGATCGCGTTTGACTTCAAGGGAGGCGGCACGGCGACCCTCAACCGCGTGGAAGTGATCGGCCGCCAGGACCAGTACGCGTCGCGCATCAATGGCACGGTGGTGCAGGGTTCCAACGACAACAGCACATGGGACACGATTTCGCCGGCTGCCAACGGTTCGTCGGACTGGCAGACGCTAAAGATCAACAGCACCCAGCCCTACCGCTATATCCGCGTCATCAATGGCAATAACTGGTTCGGCAACCTGTCCGAGCTGCGCATGTATGGCGTGACGGAATCGGCCAATATGATCGCCACCGTCTCGCTGTCGTCGGCGCAGGCGCTGCGTACCCGCATCGTGCCGGGCAATACCGTCAAGCTGGCGTTCACGGCCAAGGAAGCCATCAGCAATGTGACGGCTACCATTGCCGGCGTCGCCGCCACGGTGGCGACCACCGACAACATCAACTTCACGGCCACGGCGACCCTGCAGCAAGGCACGGCGCCGGGGCCGGTGACGTTTGCCGTCAACTACAAGACGCAGTCCGGCAAGACCGGCTATCCGAACAGCGCCACCACCGACGGCACCGCGCTGACGCTGGTGGATGAAGCGGACACCATCCGGAACGTGACCAGCATTGCCACGCTGATCGATTCGACCGTGAACCGCCCGCCCGCCACGACACTGAGCGTGGTGAACAGCCTGTTCGACGCCAACCTGGGCACGATTTCGGATTTCCGCATCGGCAGCAGCAACTCGGGCGTCGGTAGCTACATCACCTTCGACTTCAAGGCCGGCAATTACGCGACCTTGAGCAGCGTTGAACTGGCGCCGCGCCAGGACAGCAACTTCGCCCGCATCAAGGGAACGGTGATCCAGGGCTCGAACGACAACGCGGCGTGGACCACGCTGACGGCGGGCGCTGCATCCACGCTGGAGTGGCAGACGCTGGCCGTCAATGGCGGCCCCTACCGCTACATCCGCATCTTCAACGGCGGCACCTGGTTCGGCAACCTGTCCGAAGTGCGCTTCCACGGCAGCGTCGCGGCGGACGGCACGGCGCCCGTCACCACGGCAACCGCCAGCCCGGCCGTTCCGGCCAGCGGCTGGTACACCTCGGATGTGGCGATCACCTTGGCCGCGAGCGATACGGCGTCCGGCGTGGCGACCAGCTACTACACGGTTG
Organism: Pseudoduganella sp.; assembly: GCA_036404755.1. Lineage (GTDB taxonomy): Bacteria > Pseudomonadota > Gammaproteobacteria > Burkholderiales > Burkholderiaceae_D > Rugamonas. The sequence goes on along the minus strand of DASWYX010000456.1, from coordinate 2,284 downwards.
ACGGCGGGCCTCAGCAGGCAGGCAACAGCATCGCGCTGAGCGCCAAGGGCAGCCACGTGGTGAGCTACTGGAGCGTGGACAAGTCGGGCAATGCCGAGCAGGCAAAATCGCTCACCGTGAACATCGGCCCGTTCGATGTCAGCGGCAGCGTGAAGTTGACGCAGCAGGGCGCCACGCTGAACCGCGCCACCGGCAAGTATGCCGGCAGCCTGACGGTCGCCAATACCGGCAGCGTGGCGCTGACCGGACCGCTGCAACTGAAACTGAATGGCCTGACGCCGGGCGTCACGCTGGATAACGCCAGCGGCACGGATGGCGGCATGCCCTATGTCACGCTGTCCGCGCCGTTGGGCGCTGGCGCCACCGTCAACGTACCGTTCACGTTCAGCAATCCCTCCCGCGGACTGGTGAGCTATACGCCCGCGCTGTACAAGGGCACTTTCTAAGGAAAACAAGCATGAAGACTATTTTCAAGCTGATGCGCCGCCTGGCTCTCGCACTGATGCTGGCTTCGGCGGGCGGCATGGCCGCTGCCGGCACGATCCACGTCGCCATCGATACTTCCGGTTTTGGCGCCGCCAGCGGTTACGTGGACATGCAACTGAGCGCCAGCGCCGGCGTGCCGCTGGCGACTGCCGTGATCAGCAACCTGTCCGGCTTCGACAGCTCTGCCTTCATCGATTCATGGGGTGTGACGCCGCTGCCCGGCGGCGGCTATGCCTTCCGTAACGACACGTCGAATGACCTGTTTCATGCAGTGAGCTTTGGCGGCGTGCTGTCATTCGACCTGACGTTTGCGGGCGCCTACGATCCGCTGACCACCTATGTATCGCATTTCGTGGTGTCGGCCTTTGACCAGAATGTCGCGCCGCTCGGCAACTACGATCCGCTCAGCGGCGCGCTGGCCGACTTCGCGTGGACGCCGGCCCTGAGCGCGACCGGGGAGGGCAGCATCGGCCGCGATATCAATGATCCCGCCGTGACGGCGATTCCCGAACCGACGGCCCTGCTGCTACTGGGCGTGGGCCTGCTTGGCCTGGCCCTGGTGCAGCGCCGCCGGCCGGAGTAAGCGTCAGCCGCGGCTGGGGATCGTCAGGCCGCGCGCGACGGCGGGACGGGCGAGGAAGGCGTCCAGCACGCGCACGACGTTCGGGAAGTTCTGGATCTCCACCAGCTCGCCGGCGCCGTAGAAGCCGATCAGGTTGCGCACCCAGGGGAAGGTGGCGATGTCGGCGATGGTGTACTGCTCGCCCATGATCCAGCTGCGCCCTTGCAGGCGTTGCTCCAGGACGCCCAGCAGGCGCTTCGCTTCCGCGATGTAGCGGTCGCGCGGGCGCTTGTCTTCATAGTCCTTGCCGGCGAACTTGTGGAAGAAGCCGACCTGGCCGAACATGGGGCCGATGCCGCCCATCTGGAACATCAGCCACTGGATCGTTTCATAGCGGCCCGCGGCGTCGGCCGGCATCAGCTGGCCGGTCTTCTCGGCCAGGTAGAGCAGGATGGCGCCGGACTCGAACAGGGGCAGCGGCTTGCCGTCCGGCCCATTCGGGTCGACGATGGCGGGGATCTTGTTGTTCGGGTTCAGCGACAGGAATGCGCGCGACATCTGGTCGTTGCTGTCGAAGCTGACCAGGTGAGGCTCATAAGGCAGGCCGGTTTCTTCCAGCATGATCGAGACCTTCACGCCGTTCGGCGTGGGCAGCGAATACAGTTGCAGCAAATTCGGGTGCTGCGCGGGCCATTTGGCGGTGACGGGGAAGTCGGAAAGTTTGCTCATCGGGCGGTCCGTGTGCGTTGACAATGCCGTATTGTGCTCGAATCCCGTCCCGCTTGCAGGACAGGCTCCGAAAACAAAAAAGCCAACCGCGAACGGTTGGCTTCTCTGATCTATTCGTGGTAGGCCGTGCGGGATTCGAACCTGCGACCAACGGATTAAAAGTCCGCTGCTCTACCAGCTGAGCTAACGACCCGAAAGAGGCCGTATTATATACAGGCCGATTCAAGTCTGCCAAGAGTCTTTTGAAAATAATCTCAGGCCATGGCGGCGGTGACCTTCAGCACTTCTTCGACGGTGGTGACGCCGTCGCGGATCTTGTGGGCGCCGGCAAGGCGCAGCGGCTTCATGCCGTCGAGGGCAGCCTGCCTGCGCAGCGCGGTGATGTCGGTGTCCTCCTGCACCAGCTGGCCGAAAGGCTCGGTGACGGTCAGCAGCTCGTAGATGCCGGTGCGGCCGCGGTAGCCGGTCTGCCGGCATTCGGGGCAGCCCACCGGGCGGTAGACCTTT
>DASWYX010000455.1:0-5555 GCA_036404755.1 Pseudoduganella sp. | reverse complement strand
GGAAGCGGTGGGAGCCAACCTGGCGCGCCTGCTGGACGAACTGCGTCCGCGCCTGCAGGGCGCCCAGGTGGTGATCGAACTGGGACGCTACCTGGTCGGCGAGGCGGGCGCCTATGTGTGCCGCGTGGTCGACCGCAAGGTCTCGCGCGGCCAGGTGTTCCTGGTCACCGACGGCGGCCTGCACCACCACCTGTCGGCCTCCGGCAATTTCGGCCAGGTGATCCGCAAGAATTATCCGGTCGTGCTCGGCACGAAGGTGGCGCAGGGGCCGCGCGAGCAGGCTTCCGTGGTCGGCCCCCTGTGCACGCCGCTTGACCTGCTGGCCGACCAGATGGAACTGGGCCAGGCGGACGTGGGCGACCTGGTGGTCGTGCTGCAGTCCGGCGCTTACGGCGTGACGGCCAGCCCGGCCGCCTTCCTCAGCCATCCTGCTGCCGTCGAAGTGCTCGTCTGATCCGGAGGTCGCGTATGTCCGCCAAAGTTGCCATCGTTATCCCGTATTTCCAGCGCAAGCCGGGCATCCTGTCCAAGGCCGTGCGCTCGGTACTGGCCCAGGAAGGCGGCGTGGACTGGCAACTGATCATCGTCGACGATGCCTCGCCGGTGCCGGCGCGCACCGAGCTGGCGCAACTGTTGCCGGGCAACGAGGCGCGCATCCGCATTGTCGAGCAGCCCAATGGCGGCCCGGCCGCGGCCCGCAACAAGGGGCTGGACAATGTCCCGCCCGGCACCGAATACGTGGCCTTCATCGATTCGGACGATGAATGGATTCCGCAACACCTGATGCGCGCGGTGGCGGCGCTGGACGAAGGCTACGACTTTTATTTCGCCGACCTCTACCAGCTGGACCAGACCGTCAGCGGTTTCCGCCGCGCCGGCCGCATCAAGCCGGAGCAGCACCGCAACCTGCAGGCGGGCGAAGGGCTGCACGCGTATGAAGGCGATATGTTCGACCAGATCCTGAGCGGGAACATCATCGGCACCTCGACCGTCGCGTACCGCTTTGCGCGCTTTCCGGAGCAGCGCTTCCGCGAGGATTTTGTGTACGCGGGCGAGGATTATCTGTTCTGGCTGGAACTGTCGCGCCGGACCGAGCGCTTTGCCTTCTCGGAGTGGGTCGAGTGCACCTACGGCCCCGGCGTCAATGTGTTTGCCGGTTCGGGATGGGGCACGGAAAATTCGCTGATCCGCGCCCACTATGAGATGAAGTACAAGAAAACGCTGCCGCGCCTGTTCAAGCTGAACGCGGCCCAGCTGGAAGCCAACCGCGCCTCGATCTGGACCCTGCGCCGCGCCTTCATTGCCGACCTGCTGCACCGCGCCGCGCACCGTCGCTCCCTGAAATGGAACGTGCTGAAGAAGCAGCTGCGTACCGATCCGCAGACCTTCATGTACGCCATGCCGTTGGCCATGATGATTGTTTTGAAGCGCTGAAGAGGAAAGCAAGATGAGTGGTCTGTGTGGATGGATGGGATTCGGGGGCGACCAGCGCAGCCTGATTGAGGCTATGGCGGCACCACTGGGCAAGTTCGACGGCAGCGCGGTGCAGGCCCTGCACGGCTCGCGCAGCGCGGCGGCGGTGGCGGCGGCCGCCGGCAGCGTCCACCTGCACCAGCGCGACGGGCTGTAGGACGTCGTCTGGGGCCGCCCCGGCATCAATGATGCGGTGCTGGCCGAGCGCGCGCAGGCCCAGGGCCTCGCCAATACCCTGGCCGCGGTCTGGCTGCAGGGCCAGCCGGAGCGCCTGTGCCAATTGCTGAGCGGCGCCTTCAGCCTGGCCATCCTCGACGAGCGCAGCGGCGAAGCGCTGCTGGCGGCCGACCGCATGGGCATCCAGCCGCTGAGCTGGCAACTGGCCGGCGAGACCCTGGTCTTCGCCAGCTCGGCCGACGCGCTGCTGCGCCATCCGCTGACGCCGCCCATGCTCGACCACCAGGGCTTGTACAACTACGTCTACTTCCACATGGTGCCGTCGCCCGGTACCGTGTACAAGGGCCAGCAGCGCCTGATGCCGGGCGAGTACCTGCATTACCGCCAAGGCCGCGTCGAAACGAAGCCCTATTGGCGCATGCAGTTCCAGGAAGAAGGCAAGCGTTCCTTCGCCGAGCTGAAGGAGGACTTCCTCGGCCATATGCGCGCCAGCGTGAAGGAAGCGATGGGCGACGCCAAAGTGGGCGCCTTCCTGTCCGGCGGCACGGACTCGTCCACCATTGCCGGCATGCTGACTCAGGTCGGCGGCAAGCCGGCCGATACCTATTCGATCGGCTTCGAAGCCCAGGGCTACGATGAGATGGAATATGCGCGCACCGCCTCGCGTCACTTCGGCACCGCCCACCACGAGTACTACGTGACGCCGGACGATGTGGTGGCTGCGATCCCCAAGGTGGCGGCCGTGTTCGACCAGCCCTTCGGCAACGCGTCGGCGGTGCCGGCCTATTATTGCGCCCGCATGGCGCGGGCGGACGGCGTCACGCGCATGTTCGGCGGCGACGGCGGCGACGAGCTGTTCGGCGGCAATGAGCGCTACGCCAAGCAGCATGTGTTTGCCCTGTACGAACGGGTGCCGCGCCTGTTCCGCAAGGCGCTGCTCGAGCCGGCCATATTCAATTTCCCCGGCGGCGAACGGGTGCGCCTGCTGCGCAAGGCGCGCAGCTATATCGAGCAGGCCTCGATCGCGATGCCGGCGCGACTGGAAACCTATAACCTGCTGGGCCGCTACGGTCCGCAGCAAGTGTTTACCGCCGACTTCCTGGCGGCCGCCGACATCGGCCAGCCGCTCGCCAGCCTGGACAAGACCTATGGCCGCAGCGAAGCGAAGTCCCTGATCAACCGCATGCTGGCGCTGGACCTGCAGATCACCCTGGCCGACAACGATTTGCCGAAGGTGATGAAAGCGTGCGAGCTGGCGGGTGTGGAAGTGGCCTTCCCCTTCCTGAACGACGCCATGGTGGCTTTCTCGGCCGGCCTGACGCCGCAGCAAAAGCTGAACGGCACCCAGCTGCGCTGGTTCTTCAAGGAAGCCCTGCGCGGCTTCCTGCCGGACGCCATCATCACCAAGCAGAAGCACGGCTTCGGCCTGCCTTTCGGCGTCTGGCTGCAGCAGCACAAGGCGCTGCAGGAACTGGCGGCGGACAGCCTGAACGACCTGAAGGCGCGCAAGGTCGTGCGCGGCGACTTCATCGAAAAGCTGGTCGGCGAGCACCTCGCCGAGCATGCGGGCTATCACGGCACCATGGTCTGGGTGCTGATGATGCTGGAACAGTGGTACCGCCAGCACGGCCAGGCGTCCGCCTGAAGCTGAGCAACGGCCGGTGTCGGATAACTCTTTCAATAACGGATCACCTATGGCACATCGTTCCAAACCCCTGGCCCTGGCCGCCGCGCTCGCGGTCAGCTCCGCCTTGCTGCTGGGCGGCTGCAAGTCCGAAACTCCGGAAAGCCTGATGGCCGAAGCCAAGGCCTTCCACCAGAAAGGCGACAAGAAGGCGGCCCAGATCCAGCTGAAGAACCTGCTGGCCAAGACCCCTGACAATGCCGAAGCGCGCTTCCTGCTGGGCAAGCTGTCCTACGAACTGGGCGACCTGGCCGCGGCGGAAAAGGAAGTGCGCCGCGCCATCGAGCTGGAGTACAACCTGGAAGATTCGCGCATGCTGCTGGCCCAGATATTGATGGGGCAGGGCGAATTCCAGAAAGTGCTGGATGAGACGGAATTTTCCAAGCGCACGCCCGCGCTGCTGGCCCTGCGCGGCGAAGCGCTGCTGGGCCTGAAGCAGATGGACAAGGCGCGCCAGGAATTCAACGATGCGCTGGCCGCCAGCCCGGACAGCGCCGCCGCCCTGACGGGCCTGGCCCGCCTGTCGGCCATGGGCAAGGACCTGGATGCCGCGCGCGACTTCGCCGACCAGGCAATCGCCAAGGATGCCACCAGCGTTGCCGCCTGGACCTTCAAGGGCGAACTGCTGCGCAACCAGCAAAAGCCGGAAGAGGCGATGGCCGCCTTCAAGGAAGTGATCAAGCTCGACCCGACCAACCGCAACGCCAACCTGGAATCGGCTTACCTGGACATCATGGCCGGCAAGTATGAGCAGGCCCAGGCCGCCATCAATGCCGCCAACAAGGGCGCGCCGAAGAACTTCACCGTGCGCTATATGCAGGCGGTGCTGGACTTCAGCCGCGGCGACTACAAGACCGCGCATGAAAACCTGCAAGCCGTGCAGAAAGTCGCGCCCGATCACTTGCCGAGCACGTTGCTGGCGGGCGCCACCGAATACCACCTGGGCAATCTGAAACAAGCCCAGCTTTCGCTGCGCAAATACCTGGACAGCATGCCGGAGAACCTGTACGCCCGCAAACTGCTGGTGGGCACCCTGCTGCGCTCGGGTGAACCGGCCGAAGCGATGGCCACGCTGGGCCCGGTACTGAAGGGCAAAGTCAGCGATTCCTCCCTGCTGGAAATGGCGGCCGAAGCGTCGATGCAGATGCGCCAGGCGGACAAGGCGGCCGGCTACCTGGAGCAGGCCATCGCCCTGACGCCGGACCGCGCGTCGCTGCATATGGCGCTGGGCAGCGCGCGCCTGGCCATGGGCGACCGCACCCATGCGTTGAGTGAGCTCGAGCGTGCCGTGGCGCTGGATGGCAAGTCGCTGCCGCCGATCGCCGCCCTGGTGCGCACCCAGCTCGAGCTGGGCAATGCCGACCAGGCGCTGGCCACGCTGTCCCGGGTCGAACCGCAGTTTGGCAAGGAAGCGCAATTCCACCTGCTGCGCGGCCTGACCCTGCTGGTGAAAAAGGATAATGCCGGCGCCCGCGCCAGCTACCAGAAAGCGGTGGAGCTGGCGCCGACCAATTTCAACGCCGTGGCCAGCCTGGCCCGCCTCGAAGTGCTGGAAAAGAAGCCGGATGCGGCGCGCCAGCACCTGCAGAACCTGCTGCAAAAAGATCCCAAGAATATCGAAGTCATGACGGCGCTGGCCCAGCTGGCCGACCAGGCCGGCCAGCGCGACGATGCCAAGCGCTGGCTGGAAAGCGCCGTGACGGCCGAGCCGGAGGCGATGGCCCCGGCGCTGCGCCTGGGTGCCTACTACCTGCGCACCAATGAGCCGGGCAAGACGGTCGAGCTGATGCGCAAGATGCTGGTCGAGAATGCCTCAAATACCGCCTTGCTGGACCTGCTGACCCGTGCCCTGGTGCTGACCGGCGACACCAGCGGCGCGCTGGAGTCGGCCAGCAAGCTGGTCGGCCTGGCGCCGAAGTCCCCGCTGGCCCAGCTGCGCCTGGCCGGGGTGCACCTGGCGCTGAAGAATGAAAATGCGGCGGCGGAAGACTTGAAAAAGGCCGTGGCGCTGGCGCCGGACTATATTCCGACCTACCTGACGCAGATCGAGCTGGCGATGAACAAGGGCCAGGTGGACAAGGCGCTGGAAATTGCCCGCGGCCTGCAGAAGAGCAATCCGAAGTCCTACGCCGGCTTCCTGGCGGAAGGCGACATCATGATGATGCAGAAAAAGCCGGCCCAGGCTGTCGCACCGTATGAGAAGTCGCTGGACATGGTGAAG
>DASWYX010000454.1:0-4645 GCA_036404755.1 Pseudoduganella sp. | reverse complement strand
ATCCAAGGTGCGCATCCACCAGAGTTCCAGCGCCAGCGATACCGACAGCGGCTGGACCGACATCACCCTGTCGCCCGCCCGCAAGATCAATCTGCTGAACCTGAGCAACGGCGCACTGGAAGCGCTGGGCCAGGCTTCGCTGTCCGCCGGCAGCTACAGCCAGTTGCGCCTCGTGCTCGAAGGCACCAGCGGCGCCAACACCGTCGTCAAGACGGGCAGCAGCACGGAAACCCCGCTCGATACGCCAAGCGCACTGCAAAGCGGCATCAAGCTGGTCAACCAGTTCGACGTGGCCGCCGGCCAGCGCGTGGACCTCGTGCTGGACTTCGACGCCTGCAAGTCCGTGGTCGGCAAGGGCAATGGCAACTACTCCCTGAAGCCCGTGGTCAAGGTGGTGCCGACCGCCCTGAACGGCATCAACGGCTTCATCGCCACCGCCGCCCTGGCCAGCCATGTGGCCGTATCGGCGCAGCAGAATGGCGTGATCGTCGCCTCCACCACCCCGAATCCGGGCAGCGGCGAGTTTGCGCTGACCCGCCTGCCGGCCGGTAACTACGACGTGGTTATCACCGGCGACGGCATGGCCGCCAGCGTGGTCGGCGCCGTGCCGGTCACGGCCAGCGCCATGACCCAGCTCAGCACCGTGGCGGCCCCGATCTCCCCCACGCCTGCGATCGGCCGCAATATCGGCGGCAACGTGACGCAAACCCCGGTCAGCGCGACGGAACCGGCCTTCGTCTCGGCCATGCAAGCGATTACCAACGGTCCGCTGGTGACCATCAAGTTCGCGGCCACCCCGGTCGGCGGCGGCGTCTACAGCATCACCGGCCTGCCGGTTGCCGCGCCGCGCTACGTGACCTACAGCAGCACCTTGCCGCTGGGCTTCGTGAACGCCACCACCACGCCGGCCGCCGGCATCTACCGGGTGGACGCCAGCGCCGCCGGCTACGCCACCAAGTCCGCGCCCGCCGTGGACATCAGCGTGGCCGACCAGGCCAACGTCAACTTCAGCCTGACGCCGTAAGGCAGGCATCCCCGGCTGGGGCACATGGGCAGAATGGCCGTATAATGGCTGTTTTGCCCATTTTTTCAGCCACATCATGGAATTAGCCAAGTCTTTCGAGCCCGCCGACATTGAACAGTTCTGGCGCAGCGAGTGGGAAAAGCGCGGTTACTACGCAGCTTCGCTCGACCTGTCCAAGCCGTCCTTCAGCATCCAGCTGCCGCCGCCGAATGTGACCGGCACGCTGCACATGGGCCACGCGTTCAACCAGACCATCATGGATGGCCTGACCCGCTACCACCGCATGCTGGGCCATAACACCGCCTGGATCCCCGGCACCGACCACGCCGGCATCGCGACCCAGATCGTGGTGGAGCGCCAGCTGGACGCGCAAAAGATCTCGCGCCATGACCTGGGCCGCGAAAAATTCATCGAAAAAGTTTGGGAGTGGAAGGAGCAATCCGGTTCCACCATCACCGGCCAGATGCGCCGCCTGGGCACCTCGCCCGACTGGGACCGCGAATATTTCACGATGGACGAGACCCGCTCGCAGGTGGTGTCCGAAGTCTTCGTGCGCCTGTTTGAACAGGGCCTGATCTACCGCGGCAAGCGCCTGGTGAACTGGGACCCGGTGCTGGGCACTGCCGTCTCCGACCTGGAAGTGGTGTCGGAAGAAGAAGACGGCTCGATGTGGCATATCAAATACCCGCTGGCCGACGGCAGCGGCACGATCACCGTGGCGACCACCCGTCCGGAAACCATGCTGGGCGACGTCGCCGTGGCTGTGGACCCGACCGACGAGCGCTACATCGCCCTGGTCGGCAAGCTGGTGAAGCTGCCGCTGACCGGCCGTGAAATCCCGATCATCGCCGACTCCTATGTGGACAAGACCTTCGGCACCGGCTGCGTGAAAATCACCCCGGCGCACGACTTCAACGACTACGCCGTCGGCCAGCGCCACAAGCTGGACATGCCGTCCATCTTCACGCTGGACGCGAAGATCAACGAAAACGCGCCGGAAGTCTACCGCGGCATGGACCGCTTCGCCGCCCGCAAGCAGATCGTGGCCGACCTGGACGCACTGGGCCTGCTGGAATCCGTCAAGCCGCACAAGCTGATGGTGCCGCGCGGCGACCGCACCGGCGTCGTCATCGAGCCGATGCTGACCGACCAGTGGTTCGTCGCCATGAGCAAGCCGGCGCCGGAAGGCACTTTCAACCCGGGCAAGTCGATCGCCGAAGTGGCGCTGGAAAAAGTGTCCTCGGGCGAGATCAAGTTCGTGCCGGAGAACTGGACCACCACCTACAACCAGTGGCTGAACAACATCCAGGACTGGTGCATCTCGCGCCAGCTGTGGTGGGGCCACCAGATCCCGGCCTGGTACGACGAACAAGGCAATATCTACGTCGCCCGCAGCGAGGAAGACGCGCTGGCGCAGCAGAAGGCCAAGGGCGCGACCGGCGCGCTGACCCGCGACAACGACGTGCTGGATACCTGGTTCTCGTCCGCCCTGGTGCCCTTCTCCACCCTGGGCTGGCCGGCTGAAACGCCTGAACTGAACGCCTTCCTGCCGTCCTCCGTGCTGGTGACCGGCTTCGACATCATCTTCTTCTGGGTGGCGCGCATGGTCATGATGACCGCGCACTTCACCGGCAAGGTGCCGTTCGAGACCGTCTACGTGCACGGCCTGGTGCGCGATTCGCAAGGCCAGAAGATGTCCAAGTCCAAGGGCAATACCCTGGACCCGATCGACCTGATCGACGGCATCGGCATCGACGGCCTGGTTGCCAAGCGCACCACGGGCCTGATGAATCCAAAGCAGGCGGAGAAGATCGAGAAAGCCACCCGCAAGGAATTCCCGGAAGGTATTCCGGCCTACGGCACGGACGCCGTGCGCTTCACCATGGCGTCGTACGCTTCCCTGGGCCGCAACATCAACTTCGACCTGGGCCGCGCCGAAGGCTACCGCAACTTCTGCAACAAGCTGTGGAACGCGACCCGCTTCGTGATGATGAATACCGAAGGCAAGGACTGCTCCGCGAATGACGCCGACCTGTCCATGGCCGACAAGTGGATCATCTCCCTGCTGCAGAAGGCGGAGCAGGAAGTGGCCAAGGGCTTCGCCGACTACCGCTTCGACAATATCGCGTCCGCCATCTACAAGTTCGTGTGGGACGAGTACTGCGACTGGTACCTGGAAGTGGCCAAGGTCCAGGTGCAGCAAGGCACCGAGGGCCAGCAGCGCGCCACCCGCCATACCCTGCTGCGCGTGCTGGAAGTGGTGCTGCGCATGGCGCACCCGGTGATCCCGTTCGTGACCGAAGAACTGTGGCAGGCCGTGGCTCCGCTGGCCGGCAAGGGCGCGGACGACCGCAGCCAGTCCATCATGACCCAGCCTTACCCGATTGCCAACGAGGCTTGCATCGATCCGGCCGCCGAGGCATGGATGGACGAGCTGAAGGCGCTGACCGACGCCACCCGCAACCTGCGCGGCGAGATGAAGCTGGCGCCGTCGCTGCGCGTGCCGCTGATCGTGGAAGCGTCCGGCGCCGACAAGGAGCGCATGGCCGGCTTCGCGCCGTACATCCAGCTGCTGGGCAAGCTGTCCGAAGTGCAGATCGTGGACGTGCTGCCGGAATCGCCGGCTGCCGTGTCCGTGGTGGGCACCACGAAGCTGATGCTGAAGGTGGAGATTGACGTCAAGGCCGAGCGCGAGCGCCTGTCCAAGGAAATCGCACGCCTGCAGGGCGAGATTGCCAAGGCTTCGGGCAAGCTGTCGTCCGAGAGCTTTGTTGCGCGTGCTCCGGCGGCTGTTGTGGCGCAGGAGAAGGAGCGCGTGGCCAGCTTCAGCGCCACGCTGGCCAAGATGGAAGAGCAGCTGGCGAAGCTGCCGGCGGCGTAAGCCATTTTTCCCGCCCGCGGCCGCCGTTTTTGGCCGCGGGACGGGAGGCACGGCGGATCAATGATCCGCCCTACGCATCTCGATCGGTTTTGGCCCGAAGGGCCGTAGGGCGGATCATTGATCCTCCGCGGCGCACGACCGGCCATGGTGCCGTGCGATACACTCCGGCCATGGCAACCGAACAATCCCTCCTCCGTCTTTCCATTATCGCTGCGGTCTTCCAGGCCGCGCTGGGCATCGCCTTCGGCCTGCTGGCCGGTTCCGAATCCATTATCTTCGACGGCTTCTACGGCCTGGTGGACGCCACGATGACCATGCTCGCGCTGCTGATCGCGAAGCTGATCGCCGCCTCCGCCGAGCGCGGTGAGCACAATCGCAAGCTGGTCGAACGCTTCACGATGGGATTCTGGCATCTGGAGCCGATGGTGCTTGGCCTGAACAGCACCCTGCTGGTGGGCGCCGCAGTCTATGCCCTGATCAATTCCGCAAAGAGCCTGATGGAAGGCGGCCACATGATCGCGCTCGATTACGCCATCGTCTACGCCCTGATATCGCTGATAGCCGCCGCGGCGATGGGCGCCTACACCACTATCGCCTACCGCAGGATCGGCTCCGCCCTGGTGGCGCTGGACGCCAAGGCCTGGTGGATCACGGTGGCGATGACCTGCGCCCTGCTGACCGCCTTCATTTTCGGCTGGGCCGTGCGCGGTACCCGTCTCGACTGGGTAACGCCTTACATC
>DASWYX010000453.1:0-7065 GCA_036404755.1 Pseudoduganella sp. | reverse complement strand
AGCCGCGTTCTAAGCTGCAGCCGCGCCACGTCCGCGTTGTACAGCGTGCGCTGGGCATCCAGTTCTTCCAGGTAGGACGCATAGACGTTGCGGTAGCGGTTGCGCGCGATGCGCAGCGTTTCGGCTGCCGTTTCGCGGCGCGCATCATTGGTCACCACCTGTTCCCTCAGCCGGTATATGGCGCCGATGCCGTTTTCCGCCTCGGCGAAGGCGTTGCGCACCGTGCTCTCGTAGGCGAAGATGGCCTGGTCGCGCTGGGCCGCCGCGGAGTCGGTTTGCGCCTGCACACGACCGCCCTCGAACAGCGGCGCCGTGAGGCCTGCGCCGAAGCGCCACAGATTAATGGGCGAGTGCAGGAAGTTGCTGAAGTCGGTGGACTGGATGCCGTCCGTGGCCGTCAGGCGGAACGAGGGCAAGAGCTGGTCGCGCGTAGCCTGCAGGCTGGCGTTGGCGGCAAGCACCGACTGCTCGGCGCGTGCGATATCCGGCCTGCGGCGCAGCAGTTCGGATGGCAGGCCGGCCGGGACCGGCGGCGGGACCAGGTCGGCCAGCGGCGTGCCGCGCGCGATTGGGCCGGGGTTACCGCCGGTGAGAATGCTCAGCGCATTTTCCGTCTCGAAGATCTGGCGCTGCAGCTGCGGGATCTGTTCGGCGGCGGCTTCGTATTCTGCCTGCGCCTGCAGCCATTCCAGCCGCGAGGTGTAGCCGACTTCGAATTGCTGTTTCGCGAGCTTGCGCGATTCTTCCCTTAGCTTGAGGGTGGCGATGGCCAGTTCCAGTTGCGCGTCCAGCCCGCGCAGGTTCAGGTAGGCGTTGGCCACCGTGGCGGCGATTGACAGCGCCGCGGCGTCCGCATTGGCTTGCTCGGCGCGGTAGCTTGCCGCCGCTGCTTCGGTGGCGCTGGCCAGGCGTCCCCACAGGTCGACTTCGTAGCTGGCCTGAAGTTCGGTCACGAACAGGTTGGTGATGTAAGGGACACCGTTGTAGGCCAGCGTTCTCGCCCTGGCCGGCGCCGCGTTCACGTTCAGCGCCGGCAGCTGGTTGGCATGCGCGGCTGCGACGCGCGCGCGGAAGTCGGCCACCCTGGCGCGGGCGACACGCAGGTCGCCGTTGTGTTCCAGCGCCGCTGCGACCAGTGCTGTGAGCGCGCTGTCGTTGAAGGCGCGCCACCATTGCTGTTCGACCTGCCGCGCGCCGTCTTGCGCCGCGCCATTGCCGCTATCCGGCCCCACCATATTGCGCCACTGCGCAGGGACGGTCACAGTCGTTGCCGGCGGCGGCGCCACTTTCGCCGCGCACCCCGCGAGCAGGAATGCCATCACCAGCTGCACGGACGTGGCGCGGGGCGCGGTCATGGGTTGCGTCCTTTGCCGGCGGGGGAAGAATCGTCGAGGACCGCGGAAGTGTCGATGCTGACGATGACGGACATGCCAGGCCGCAGCCGCGCCGCCAGCTTCTGGCCGGGATCGATGCGGATGCGTACAGGAATGCGCTGCGCGATCTTGACGAAATTGCCGGTGGCGTTATCAGCCGGCAGCACGGCAAATTCCGAGCCGGTGGCGGGCGAGATGCGCTCGACCACGCCGGTGAGCATGGCGCCATTCAACGCGTCCACTTTGAAGGTCGCGGGCTGACCGACCTGCACATTGGCCATCTGCGTTTCCTTCATGTTCGCGATGACCCACATCTGCGAAGGCACGAGCCCCATGAGCTGGGCGCCGGAATTGACGAAGGCCCCCTTGCGCACCGTGACCTGCCCCAGCTGGCCGTCCTGCGGCGCAGTGATGTGCGTGTTATCCAGGTCCACTTTGGCCGCCTTCAGCGCCGCTTCGGCATTGGCCACCGCCGCTTCCAGCGCCGCGCGGTTCACGGACACCGCCTGCGCCTGCTGCTTTGCAATCTCCACATTGGCGCGCGCCTGCGACACGGCCGCCACGGTCTGCGCGCGGGCGGCACGCTGGGCGTCCTGCTCGCGCAGGGACAACGAACCGTCCGACGTCAGCTGCTCCACGCGCGACAGGTCTGCGGCCGAGCGGGTCGCCTGTGCCTGGGCATTGGCTAGCGCGGCCTCGTTCAGCGAGATCGTCGCTTCGGCGCTGCGGCGCGACTGCTCCCAGTTGGCGAGGGCCGCCTTGGCGCTGGCCAGCTGCGCCTGCGCCTGTTCGTAGCGCTGGCGGTAGGTGCGCTGGTCGATTTCCACCAGCAGGTCGCCCTGCTTCACGAGCTGGAAGTCCTGCACCTTCACGTCGGTGACATAGCCTGAGAGCTGGGTGCCGATCACGGTCACCTGTCCGCGCACCAGCGCGTTTTCGGTGGAGACAATCGGGCTGCTGAAAGGAGGCAGGCGCCACGCATACAGTACGATCAGCACGCCGATCAGGGCGATCAGGGCAAAGCCGGTTCCGGCCATCCACTGCTGGCGCGTGTCCGGCTGCGGCGGTGCGGCCGGGGCGGCGGCCGGGGCAGGCGGCGCAGCGGGCGGCGAGGATGACGCAGGCGCGGCGGAGGGCGCGGAGGACACAGGAGGCGCGGCCGGCGCGGGAGGCGCTGGCGGAACGGGAGGCGGAGGCACGTTATTATCGTTGGGCGTCATTGCGATCCGGAGTTAGAGAGTGAAACATTGGCCATGCCTGTCTGCGCATTCTGGGGCGGGACCGTGGGACGGCAAGCCGTGCACACCTGCCAGAAATAGTGCGCCGCCATCCAGGCCAGCGTGCCACAGGCGACATAGAAAATAATCAGGAACACATCGTTATAAGCCAGCACATTCGCCTCGCGCGTGGCCGCCGCGCCCAGCGACGCCACGCCCTGGGCATTGCGCAGCGCGGGATCGGACAAGGCGCCGCCCAGCGCCGCCCCCGTGCCCTGGATGCGCGAGGCGACCAGCGGGTCGAGCAGGGTCAGATCCTCCACAAGCTGGCTGGAATGGAATTTCTCGCGCACCGACTGCAGTGTGCCGATCAGCGCCGAACCAAGCAGGCTGCCCAGGTTCTGCGTCATCGAAAACATCAGCGAGAAGGAGATCAGGTTGCGCGGCTGCGCGATCACCGCGCCGAAGCCGGACACGAAAACCGGCCCGATGAAGAAGGTGCCGCTGTACGCCAGCAGGAACTGGCTCAGGTACATCTGTTCGGGACGCGTCAGGTTCGTGGCGCGCGAATCCATGAAAGCGCCGATCGCCATCAGCGCCAGCGAGAACATCAGCATTCCCTGGATGCGCGCCGGCGCGATAAGCAGCGCGCTGGTGACGATGCCGAGAAAACTCCCCAGCAGCACGATCAGCCACAGCGTATCCATCTGGTCGTTGTTCAGCCCCATCGCCTGCAGGAAGCCCACCGAGCCGCCCGCCTCCGACTGCACCACGCGGATCAGCAGCACGGACAAGGCCAGGCGCGTCATATTCCCGGTGGTGAGCCAGCGGATGTTCAGCAAGGGATTAGAGCGGTTATGCTCGATGATCACGGCCGCCGTGCCGAGAATGATGGCGCCGACCAGGCTCCAGCCTATCCACGGCGCCTCGAACCACCAGACGGTGCGGCCCAGCGCCAGCACGGCGCACAGCAGGGCCACGCCGGGCGCGAACAGGGCAAAGGTCAGGAAGTCCAGCTTCTCGAACGCCTTCACGCGGTCGCCCGGCGGCAGCTTGAGCAGCAGCACGCAGCCCAGGGACAGCAGCGCCATCCCCAGCTCGAAGGAATACAGGCCGCGCCACTCCGCTATGCGCAGCAGGTCGGACGAGAAGATGCGGGCCAGCGGCAGCGCCAGCTGCGCGAAGCCGACGCCCAGCACCACGCCCTTCAAACGGTGCTGGGCCGGGAACGCCTGCAGCACGTAATAGAGCCCGAGCACCGTCAGCGCGGCGCCGCTGATGCCGTGCGCCGCCCGCACCGCGATGGCGGACGCCAAGCCGTGCACGAACAAGTGGGCCAGCGTCACCAGCGCATACAAGCCCAGAAACAGCTCGGTGAACAGGCGCAGGCCGAACTGCTGGCGGAATTTCACCAGCAGCAGGTTCATCGACACATTGGCCATCACATAGGCCGCCGGCAGCCACTGGATCTCGGCCTGGTACACGCCCAGCGAACCCTGGGCATACAGGAGATTGACGGTGACCAGCGCATTGCCCAGGCCACCCGTGATGGCGACGATGAAGCCGACCAGCAGGTAGGCGATGCGCCGCGGCGTGGAGTGCAGCGGCGTGGAAGGTGAACCCGGAAGCAGCGGGCGTTCGTGGGGAAGCCAGGTCTGTGGTGCGTAAACATCCATGCGTTTCGCTCAGCTCTGTCGTCGTCTTGACGACAGGATACCACCACAGACCGGCTTCGCCTTTACACTTTCGGGGGGTCGGACTCGCGCTCCCAGACGCGGTGCATGGCCAGCGCCTCGCGGAAGGCCGCCAGCGCGCCGGACAGGTCGGCCAGCTCGGTGCCGATCACGCCCCGGTCATGGCTGCCGTCCGGCAGCGTGGCCGGAATGCCGGCCGCCGCCAGCAGCTGGGTGCCCTCGCCCACCACCAGCATGGGCTTCAGATGGCGGTATTGCAGCCGCACGAATTCCAGCGCCAGCGCATCCGCGGCCAGGGTGGCGCCGGCCTGCGCGCCATCCGGGATCACGACTGCGTCCCACAACGGGGCCGGCATGGCTTCCAGCGACACTTCCACATCCAGCATGCCGCCCCCCGCGCCACTGATCTGACCCATGTTCGCCCCCACCACGCGCGGCACGGCGCCGTCGGACAGCAGGGCTTCGTACACGGTGCGCACCGACGCTTCGTCCGTGCCGTTCGCCACCAGGATCGCTACACGGCGCGAACGGATGCCACGCTCGCCCGGCCGCGCCATCAGCGACAGCGGCGGCGACGGCTGGTATTCCGGCGGCTCACCAGTCATTGCCGGCGGCGACGGATCCGGCAACTCCATGCCCAGGCCGTCCGCCACGGCGGTGGCCAGCATCAGGTCGACATTGGCGAGGTTGGCCACCATGCGGCGTCGCACGGCCGGCGTCTGCACGCGCGTCAGCTCGAAGCGGAAACCGCCCACGATATGCGCCTGCTCGACCGGCGTCTGGCTGATCCAGAACAGGCGGGCCTGCGAATAGTGGTCGGCAAACAGTTCGGGCTTGCCGCGCACCTTGTCCTCCTCGATATGCTCGGGGAAGCTCATGAAGCCCATGCGCCCCGTCTGGAACGGGCAGCCGCCGCCCAGCGAGTTCGGTTCATAGTTCACGCGGCCGCGGTGAATGGCCTGGCGGTGCATGCCGTCGCGCTGGTTGTTGTGGACCTGGGCCACCGGCGCGTTGATCGGGATTTCGTGGAAGTTCGGCCCGCCCAGGCGGCTGATCTGCGTGTCCACATAGGAGTGGATGCGGCCCTGCATCAGCGGATCGTTCGTAAAGTCGATGCCGGGAATGATGTGGGCGGTGCAGAAGGCCACCTGCTCGGTCTCGGCAAAGAAATTGTCCGGATTGCGGTTCAGGACCAGGCGCCCCACCGGCTGCAGTGGCACCAGTTCCTCCGGCACGATCTTGGTCGGGTCCAGCACGTCGAAGGGGAATTGCGCGGCCTGGTCTTCGGTGAAGACTTGCAGCGCCAGCTCCCACTCGGGATAGTCGCCCGACTCGATGGCTTCCCACAGGTCGCGGCGGTGGAAGTCCGGATCGGCGCCGCTAATGCGCACCGCTTCATCCCAGGCCAGCGAATGCGTGCCCTGCAGCGGCACCCAGTGGAACTTGACGAACACGGACATGCCGTTCGCGTTCACCATGCGGAAGGTGTGCACGCCGAAGCCCTGCATCATGCGGTAGCTGCGCGGAATGGCGCGGTCGGACATGGCCCACATCATCATATGGGTCGATTCCGGCGTCAGCGAAATGAAATCCCAGAAAGTGTCGTGGGCGGTGGCCGCCTGCGGCATCGCGAAATGGGGCTCGGGCTTGGCGGCATGCACCAGGTCCGGGAATTTCATCGCATCCTGGATGAAGAAGACGGGGATGTTGTTGCCGACCAGGTCCCAGTTGCCCTCTTCCGTGTAGAACTTCACGGCGAAGCCGCGCACATCGCGCGCGGTATCGGTGGAGCCGCGTTCGCCGATCACGGTCGAGAAACGGACAAAGACAGGCGTGCGTTTGCCGGCGGCCGAGAATGGCGCGGCGCGCGTGATGTCGCTCAAGTCCTTGTAGCTCTCGAAATAACCGTGGGCGCCGGAGCCGCGCGCATGGACCACGCGTTCGGGAATGCGCTCATGGTCGAAATGGGTGATCTTCTCACGCAGGATGAAGTCTTCCATCAGCGTGGGGCCACGCAGGCCGGCCTTCAGCGAGTCCTGGTTCTGCGCGTCGGGTACGCCCTGGTTGGTGGTCAGCCCGCGCCCGCCGGCGTCGGTGCGCACGCGGTCGAGCGGACCATTGTTCGGGTTGTCGCCTTGCGGCGGCACGCCGTCGCCGACCTTGGGCGAGGCATTGCCTTCGCTGGCCGTGCTGGCTGTGGCGACGGGCACGCCGGGCTTGGCCGACTGGCCGGGTGCGGGCGTGCGCGCGGGATCGCCATATTCACCGGCCTTGTTGGCGTTGTACGGCATCTGATCGGCAAGATCGAAGCCGCCGGAGACCTTCTCGCGCAACACCTCCGTGGCCGGGTCGGGGCTCCCGGTCCGGTCCGGAGGTGCAGCGTTGGAAGGCGCGGAAACGGTGCTCAGGACAGAGCCTGCCCCGTCGGTGGACGACGGGTCCTGTTTTCGCGTTGCCATCGGCTTAATGCTTGCGCATGCCGAACAGTTTGGAAACGGCGTAGCCGGCGGCCAGTGCTACCAGCACGGAGGTGGCGGGGCTCTTGCGCACATAGGTGCGGCCGGATTCGGCGAAGCGCTTATAGGCAACGCCCAGGCTTTCGCGCTTCTTGTCGAGCGTGTCGCTCATGCGCTCAAGGCCGTCGGCCATTTTGTCGACGCCGGCGTGGGCCTGGCTGGCCAGGCGCTCGGCAGCGGCCGGGATTTTCTCATTGGCCTTGTCGATCGCGCTGTGCAGGTCGGAGCGGGTGTCCGTACGCATCGGGTCCTTGCCGATGTTGCT